>JAHILF010000057.1 GCA_018897105.1 Pseudomonadota bacterium | reverse complement strand
TTTCAGACATGGATGGTGCCAGGAGAACTTTGAAGAAATCTAATATCTATATGACATTGTTAATTTTTAAAAAAATAACGATGAGACCACTTTAAAAATCTAGTATCGGACTATAATCTGTCGACATCAGGAGGTCTGAAGTTAACGGCATTGGATGTGACGCCATGAGTCTGCACATCGGGCAGAGAAACTTTGATACCCTGATTGTGGCCGGAGTCGGTGCAATCGGCAGCAGCATGATCACCCTTGGTTGCGATGTGCTGTCAGCCTTAAAAAAAGTGATTCTGGTCGATCTCGATGCCGGCCGGTTTGTCTGGTTCCGCAACCGTGGTTTCAGCTTTCTACAGGGCTCGGTGGAAGACAGTGAGGTGCTTGCCAAAATAACGGACATGGTGGAGGGCAAGGGACTGTTGGTCAATCTCTGCACCGATGTGGACAATGTGCGGATTCGTCGCATGCCGGCCCCGCTTGACCTGGCCTATGTGGACTCCTGCGCCGGTTCCAGCCGCAATCCGAAAAAACACCTTTTCAGCAGCATCATGGAGTATGACCTGACCCCGGTGGAAAGCCGCTGCCCCCATGCTTCTGGCTGTGCTTCTCCTGCAGCAGACCCGTTACGGCAGATTGGCCGGCAACTATTGCGCCGCTAATCTGCCGATCTGCGCCGGGGACCGGCAGGAGTTCGAGCGGATCATGCAGGCCCTTGGCATTGCCTGGGAGGATGGGGACCATCTTGATCTCCGTTTCCGGAGAATGTGAGTTGGCGGGAAACCACTCCATAATCCGGCAGGAATCAAAGCACTTTTACAAAATCCAGAGAAGAAGAGGAACGATTGCATCCGAGTATATGATGGAATGAGATGGCGAAAACAACTATCACCTACTGGAACCCGCTCAGCCCTGAAAACAACCACAAATGGCTGCCAATCAAAGGCCTTGGGGGAATGGCTGAGGAATTGACCTTGAGTATTGACGAGCAAACCGGTGAATATACCCGTTTAACCCGATTTCATCCCGGGGCGGACACAACCCCCTTTGGCGGTAAAAGCCATGATTACCCTGAAGAAGTATTTATTGTCAGCGGACGCCTTTATGATGCCGCATTTGATTTGTGGCTGGAAGCCGGCCATTATGCCAGCAGGCCTCCGGGTGAGCTACACGGGCCGTTCCGCACCGATAGATGATGTGTGGTGCTTGAACTGTCGTTTCCCAATAAAATTTCAGGATAAGATCTTGTTGACAAGAAAGCTTTTCAGGAATCACCCTTTAACCACTGAAACCGCAACAACACCCATCGGGTTGGGGCAAAGCAACCCGTTCATAAATTGACAAGGAGAGAACCATGATCAAACGTACTGTAATTCTTTCAGTTGTGGCTGGCGTTGTATCACTGTTTCCTGTTGTTTCCATGGGTGCGGAACAGGATCACAACCAGGTGCAAACCCAAATGCAGCATCAGGAACAAATATATGGCAGCCAGTTAATGAGCCCCGAGGAAATGGCCGAGCACCAGGCAAAAATGCGCAGCCTTAAGACCAATGAGGAACGCGAGGCTTACCGTTTGGAGCATCACAAGATGATGCAGGAGCGCGCAAGAGAACAAGGAGTCACCCTGCCGGATGAACCGCCCACCCCGGGAGGAGGAATGGGGTCTGGCAGTGGTATGGGTATGGGAAGTGGTGGTATGGGAAGTGGCGGTATGGGTTCCGGCGGTGGCCGCAACCGCTGACATTGTCTGCAATTTACCGGCCTCTGTCCGGGACCTTGAGAGGCGCCACATCCGTGGCGTCTCTCAAACTCCTGCTGCAACTATATCACCCTTTTCCATTCCCCCTATTCTTTTCAGCTAAAATTTCATATTGAAATGACGACGGCCTGTCAAATGGCTTATTCCCCTGTCAGGCCTGGATTTACGCGCCCTCACCCCCTGCCATTTCAAAATGAAATGCGAACAGGATGAAAACCACTTCACCCTCCCTGCCCCACCGCGCCCTGTTTCACAGTGTGGCAGCCCATAGCCGTCAGTTGAATCAACCGGCTTCATTCATGCTCTGCAGTAAACAGACCTTCCCTGCTGCCGGACTTATCATAATCTGCATTTGCGAGATATAAAATTAAACAAATAGTTCCACATACATAACCACTAATTTCTGCCATATTTTTTCTCTGCCGCGATCTGGCACAGTTCCTGAAGATACCAGACAGCAAAAGGTACCTGAAGCTTGAACGCGCTGGCACCGTCAGCAACTGAATGCATGGGTAAAGAAGACAAGGAAGCAGTGGAATGAATCAACATGAACAGAATTCTGGTAGCAGTTGAGACCGGGCACCCCAGCGTGTCAGCCACCGTCTATGCCCTCAATCTGGCACAACGGATACAGGCGCAAATCTCTTTTCTGCTGATCGACCACCTTGGTGATGAGATTGACGCCACGGAAGGGGAGGCCAATGATGAGTTTACCGTACAGAAACAATTACTCTCACTCATCAGCGACAGCAATCGCAGGGATGGAGTGAAGGTAAATTTCTATGTGGGGAACGGATCCTATGAAACGGAACTTATAAATTTTGTTCAACAAAACAAGATTTCCCTGCTGATCGTCGGCTTTCCCGCCCCCGGCCAGCAGGAGGGTGCTGGCCGCTTTCTGGAGAGGCTGATGAACATCAAACAAAAAATTAACTGCCGGATCATGATCGTCTCAGAGAAGTTATCCAGCACCAGTTTAACACTTAACCCAAAAAGAGGAGTACGTTAATGTGGCACATGTATCTTCCAATCGCAGGAAACAGCGTGAATATTCTAACGATTTTCGGCCTGGGAGGGGCGGTCGGCCTCCTGTCCGGCATCTTTGGCGTGGGAGGCGGTTTTCTAATGACCCCTTTGCTGATCATGTTCGGTATCCCGGCCACGGTGGCGGCAGCCTCTGATTCCAATCAGATCGTCGGCGCCTCCACTTCAGGAACCCTGGCCCACTGGAAGCTGGGCAATGTTGATTTCAAAATGGGATTTCTGCTGCTCATCGGCGGCGTCGTGGGGGGCACCCTGGGCGTGCAGGTCATCAAGATCCTGAGAGCCATGGGTAATGCCGACTTTCTCATCACCGTAACCTACGTGCTGATGCTGGGTGGAGTGGGCTCTTACATGTTCATTGAGGCCCTCCAGTCACTCAAGAAAACAGAGGCCCCGGTTGTGTCAGCAACAGCTGCACCTAAAAAAGAGTCCACCTATGCTAAGATGCTCAAAAAACTGCCCTGGCAGACCAAGTTCGTCAAATCCGGAGTTGAGATCTCCCTGCTGCTGCCGCTCATCCTCGGCACACTGGTCGGAGTCCTGGCAGCCATCATGGGCGTGGGCGGCGGCTTCATCATGGTGCCGGTCATGGTCTATCTGCTGAGAATGCCCATGCACGTGGTAGTAGGCACCAGCCTGTTCCAGATTCTCTTTACCTGTGTAAACGTTACAATCATGCAGTCATGGAGCAACCACACCGTGGATTTCGTACTGGCCCTCCTGCTGCTGCTCGGATCAACCATTGGCGCTCAGGTCGGCACCAAGTTAAGCAAAAAACTGAAAGGCGATCAGCTGAAAATCCTGCTGGCGTCACTGGTTTTGATTGTCTGCGTGAAAATGATGGCCGACCTGCTGCTGACGCCTGACATACTTTTATCATACAAAGGGGGGCACTAATATGTCTCAGAAAATTGTCATAACACTGTTTTTCCTGTTCGCTACTTTTGTCAGTCTGCCCCCTGCCCTGCGGGCGGAGCAGCCTGTTACTCTTAACCTTGACCCGGCCAGCATCAGTATCAGCGCCTTTTACAATGGCACGGATGTCAAGGTTTCAGGCGAAGCGCCGGCAGATACTGAGCTGCTTATCCGCCTCACCGGCACCCGCCATGACGTCACCTTGAAGAAAAAAGGCAAGGTCGGCGGTGTATTGTGGATGAATGTCGGCGAAGTGACCTTTGAAAATGTGCCCTCTGTCTACCTCTTATATACATCTAAGGGGTTGGGGGAAATAGCCACATCCGAGAACTCCAACAAGTGGGACAGCATGGGTCTGGGTTTTGATGCCCTCAAACAGGATATGAAAGTTCTGCCCACCACAAACGACAAGGAAGTGGTCTTCAAGGAGTTCATGAAACTCAAGAAACACGAGGATCTGTATAAGCTGGAGCCGGATGCGGTTCAGTTTACCGGCCCCACAGGAGCGATGAAGCCTTACACAGCCACCATTCATGTGCCGCCGCGACTGAAACCGGGCACCTACCAGGTGGATTTGATCGCGGTCAAAGGCGATAAGATCATTGAAGGCAGCAGCCAGCAGCTCAAATTGACTCAGATCGGCTTTCCCGCTTTCCTGTCGTCCATGGCCTTTGATCGTTCCCTGTTATACGGCGTCATGGCCGTTGTCATCGCCATCTTCGCAGGCCTTGGCACGAGCCTTATATTCAGGAGCAAGGGTGGAGCTCACTAAGCACAGTTGCCCTATTGCACTATCTATCAAAAAGGCATATCGTTAGGATTGAAATCACTTGCAGGGTGCCGGTCTGACAACCGGACACCCTCAGTGAGGAGAGATGACAATGGTTTCCATCAACAAATATTATTTACCTTATCCGCTTATGCGGGATTTACCGGCTGCCAGGGGTAATGGAAACCGCCCCGTGACCGGCCGGTCCCCGGTTAAAGACAGAAGTTTAGGAACAATGAAAAAAATCATCGCGTGGGCCAACCGCACCTTTCAATCGGAACCGAAAACCGCTCAGCGTGTCTCTTTTGCCACCCTGTTCGGCAAATTCCAGAATATTCTGGCACTGAACAACCGGTCACTGGAACTCATTGCCGGGGCCAACGACAAACTGGGTGGCCACTATGTTTTTGATCAGCAATATATTCACTCTTTCTGCCAGGAGCTGAGGGAACTCGTCGATCAACTGATCTATAATTTTGAAGGTCTGGCCCCGCAAAAATACCCGGGGATTTATAAGGTATTCAGAGAGATCAATTACGATATCGAAGAAGACCTGGCCAGGCGCCTGGTGATTTCCGGTTCCGATTTTGTCATGCCCTATGCACGAATCAGCAGGGAACATATCAATGTGGTGGGGGGCAAAAATGCCCGACTGGCGGAAATGAAAAATGTTCTCGGTCTGCGTGTCCCGGATGGTTTCGCCATCACGGCCCGGTCCTTTCAGTATTTCATGGAGTCCAACGAACTCTGGCCCAAGGTACAGGCAATCACCGAAGACTGGCAACACAACAAACTGAGCGGTGAGCAGGCCTCGGCCAAAATAATGGCCCTTATCCGTAAGGCCACTGTTCCCGTTGACCTGATAAAGGCGGTGCAGGCTGAACTTGAGCAGCTTCGTCAACGCCGGGAAAACACGACCCTCCATCTGGCCGTGCGTAGCAGCGCCTGGGGTGAAGACAGCGAATTTTCCTTTGCCGGCCAGTATAAGAGCATGTTGAATGTGGCCGAAGTGAACCTGTTTCAGGCCTACAAGGATGTGATTGCCAGCACCTTTTCCGCGGCGGCCATGGAATACCGGCGCCATAACGGTTTCGGCGATCAGGAAATGTCCATGTCCGTTGCCTGCCAGGCCATGATCGATGCCAGGATAAGCGGGGTGATCTATACCATCGCTCCCTCTTCGCCCCGGCAGGACGATCTGATGATTTCCGCTGCCTGGGGATTGGGTGAACCGGTGGTTTCCGGTCAGATCAGCGCCGATCAGTACACCATCAGCAGAAAAAAACCCCACAAAATTTCAGCCGTCAGCCTGGTGCGCAAGGAAAAACAGCTTATCCTGCAGCCGGAGGGCGGCACAGTGATGCAGGCGGTGAAGGATTCCCGCAAAAGCAATGCCTCGCTGACAAACGAGCAGATCAGTCAGCTGGCCACCACCTCCCTGGAGATCGAACAGTTTTTCAGATCCCACATGGATATCGAATTCACCATTGACCAGCAGGGGCAACTGGTTATCCTGCAGGCGCGCCCCCTGAACGTGGCAGCGCAAAATCCGCAGCAGCTCTGTGACATTGCCGCCATCGTCAAGAAATATCCTGTTCTCATGAAGGATAAAGGCGTTATTGCCCAGAAAGGAATCGGCGCCGGCAAGATATTTGTGGTGAACAGCAACGCCGATCTCAATCATTTTCCCAGCGGCGCCATCCTGGTGGCCAGATATGCATCTCCCCTTTACGCCAAGGTGATGAGCAAGGCGCGCGGTATCATCACCGATGTGGGTTCAGCCACCTGTCACATGGCAACCATCGCCAGGGAATTCCGTGTACCCACCATCGTCAATACGGGCAATGCCACCGAGGTGTTCACCACCGGTCAGGATGTCACCATCGATGCCGAGGAAAACATTGTTTACGGGGGAACCATCGACGAACTCTGCTTTTACGGTCTGACCACTGAACGGATTGAAGAGACTTACGAATACCGGCTGCTGCGCCGCATTCTGAAAAAAATCGAACCGCTTTACCTGGTGGATCCCACGGAAAAAAATTTCATTCCGGAAGGCTGCCGGAGTTTTCACGACATTATCAGGTTTGTCCATGAAAAGGCTGTGGAAGAACTGATTAATCTCCATTACACCCAACAGCACGATCCACAGTCCCTGTCCGGCAAACTGCGCTGGGATCTGCCCCTTGACATGATCCTCATCGATATCGGCGGCGGTATCACCGCATCAGACAAAGACAGCGACATCGACATCGCTCGGATCGCTTCCATTCCCATGCGGGCTTTTGTCAAGGGTCTGAGCAGTCCCGGGGCATGGAACAATGAACCACTGTCCGTTGATATGTCCAGTTTCATGTCCAGTCTGACCAAGACTATGCCCGCCGAACTCACCAGTCCCAAATATATGGGACAGAATCTGGCCGTGATCTCGAAGGGATATGCAAACATCAGTCTGCGGCTGGGCTACCACTTCACCATTATCGATGCCTATGTCTCCGATAATCTCAATGACAGCTATATCTACTTCCGCTTTGCCGGCGGCGTAAGCGATTTAACCCGCCGTTCACGCAGGGCCAGATTTTTAGAAAAAATTTTAACGGAAAATGATTTCGTGGTTGAGGTACACGATGATCTGGTTATTGCCAGGATCAAGCAGCTGCCCACCAGCGACATCGAAGCAAAAATCAACTTTCTTGGTCTGCTGGTGGGATTTACCCGCCAGCTGGACATTCTGCTGATCAGCGATCAGCACATTAACCAGTTCGTATCAGGCTTTGAGATGCTGGTTAAAAAAAATACCAATGAATAATGTATGGAGGCACTCACATGACTATAGAACAGAAGACATCAATCCTTATCTTAGACGATGAACCGATTGTCAGTAAACGACTGAAACCATCACTTGATAAAAACGGCTATGAGGTCGAGGCCTTTGTCCGCAGTGTTGATGCCTTGAGCCGCATCAGGGAAAGGGATTTCGACATTATCATCACCGACCTGAAGATGGAAGGCGTCAACGGCATGGAATTCCTGACCGAGGCCAAGAGGCGTTCGCCCTTAACCGAGGTGATCGTCATTACCGGCTTTGCCACCATGGAAACAGCCAAGCAATCCTTCAGCAAAGGAGTATTTGATTTCCTGGCCAAGCCTTTCAAGCTGGGGGAAATCCTTGAGGTGATCCGCAAGGCGGACATAAAGCGAAAAGAAAAGGCCGCAGCAGCATAAACCCGGCAACTGTCCCCACATCAGAAGGCGTTGCCGTAAGCAGTGCGACAACTGCGCCGGTTACCATCAGGTCCCGCTTATAAATAAGAATACACACCGTCAGGTGTGAGGTGAACAACCATGATAAAAACTCTTCTCTCTCTGGATGAAAATTTAGCTTCAAGTATCGCCCTGCGCTATGCCTGCCAGCAGGCCAGTCTCATTCCGGCCATGAAACTGCAGGCGATCCATGTGGAAGAACCGGATAACAATAAAAAGCATTCGGCCGGCTCCGGGTGGGTCAGGCGCACCTGGGAAAAAGGACTGGAAGCGGCCGGCACCGATGAGGTCAACAGGCTGCTGAAAACCGAAAATGTCAGCTGTCCCTTTGTCGGCCCACCCAAGGTATTTGTCGGCGACCGTCAGGACGAAATCCTGGAGGAACTGGTGATCGGCGGCTATGACATGTACATGGAAGGAGACCTGAACACCTCCGTGGTGGCGGATTTCAACGATCTGATCACTTCGGATCTCTACAGGAAATCCCCCTGCCCGGTGATGATCGTCAAAAATCTGATCACCAGTAATTGTGTCGGCCTGCTGTGCGGCGACGGAGTTGATCACCAGAAACTTATTGCCAGCTTTCTGAAAGTCTTCAAGAACTCCGGTCTGGAACTTGATCTGCTCTACTACAAATTCCAGGAAAATGACGAGGTGATCTTCCAGGAAAAGGAAGAGGCCGGCAGCATTCTGATAGAGGCTGAGAAAGATCTTGAAGCAGCGGGCCTGCATGCCAGGCGAAGCCAGGTGATATCTGGCTCACCGGAACGGGTAGGTGACTATCTGCGCAAGTTCTTCCTGGTTGCCTCAACCTTCCCCAGCCGGAAAGGCCCCCGTATGGAACTGCTGGCCCATGTTCTTGCTCCGGTTTTTCTCTGCCGGCAATGAACAACCTTTTAACATCAGGAGAATTATATGAGAATTTTAGTCGCGCTTGATGAACATTCCTACAGCGCAGGGATTATTAATGCAGTTGCCAGACTGGCGGCAAATACCTGGGCCGATGTGACACTGCTCGGCGTACGGTCAAGCGGTCCGGCCGGAGGGGCATTCAACGCGGACCATCCCCTGATGAACACCTTCCTGGGTTACAAAGATGATTTCCTCGGCCAGTTTGCCGACTCATTCAGCCCTTACACCAGGCAGGAACAGGTCGCTCTGGGTGAGAATAACGGTATCTGGGAAATCCTGGGCACCACCGACAGCAGCCGCAAGGAGTTGAAGATCCGCATCAGAGCCGGCAATCCGGACAGGGAGATTCTGGAGGAAGCCAAACAGGCGGAGAGTGATCTGATTGTTCTCGGCTGCAGCGGAGCAGGAGATTGCCAGTGGCAGGGGCTGTTGAATCTGCCGGAAAAGGTGGCCAAGGACGCCTCCTGTTCAGTAATGGTCATCAAGGAGGAAAGGATACCGAAAAAAATCATCTGCTGCATGGACCAGCCCAGCGTCACCCAGGCATCGGTGGAGATGATCAACCAGATTGTCACCATCAACAAGGCGGACCTGGAAATTATCGGCCTGACCGGCCCGAAAGGACTCAAAGAAGAAGTGGAAAGGCAGATGGACGGCATACTGCGCTATTACATGGCCCAGCAGATTAATGCCTGGGTCAAGCTGGTTGACGTGGGAGCCCTGGAAGAATATGTGGCCCAGGTCTCCAAGGACGGCATGATCGCCCTGTGGATGGGGAAAAAATCCCTGCTGCAGAAAATCTTCAATCGGGACCTGGTGGGAAAACTCGTCACCAAGGCCCGCTCCTCCGTGCTTATCCTGCGCTGAGTGCCACAGGGCGGGCATACACCCCGCCCCTTGTAAAAAAAACTCAACGGTTTTTTAACGCCTTTCGGCATCAAAGATAAAATCACCCATGCTGGCAAATAACAGGAGGACCAGAAATGAAAGTGCTCAACGCCTTTCGGCATCGAAGATAAAATCACTTTTCTTTGTCCCTGCAGGTCGGGCAAAGAACGGTGTGCTCAACGCCTTTCGGCATCGAAGATAAAATCACACGCATCACCCTGTGCCTGCCGTCCATTATCTCCCGTGCTCAACGCCTTTCGGCATCGAAGATAAAATCACACATTGATCGGCAAACCCGCCGTCTATACTTTCCAGTGCTCAACGCCTTTCGGCATCGAAGATAAAATCACGGGATGTAGTCATCCGGTAAATTTTTAGCATTATGTGCTCAACGCCTTTCGGCATCGAAGATAAAATCACAGCAATCCGGCCTGAACCACGCTGCCGCTGATAGTGTGCTCAACGCCTTTCGGCATCGAAGATAAAATCACAAGCCGCGTTGCTCATCGTATCCGTACAAGTCAAGTGCTCAACGCCTTTCGGCATCGAAGATAAAATCACGTTCATCGTTTCTCTCCTTTCCACCGTGTTATTC
>JAHILF010000056.1 GCA_018897105.1 Pseudomonadota bacterium | reverse complement strand
TGAGCTGTTGATCATGGCAAGAATGGCTTGGGAAGATGCGACCGCAATAGCAATCAAGTGGAGGAGATAATGAGCGTTACGACAATAACAGAGACCACCCAGTATCTGACATTCAAACTGGGGGAGGAGATCTTTGCGCTGGATGTGGCCAAGGTACGGGAGATTCTGGATTTCACCACGGTGACCAAGGTGCCGCAGACCCCGGATTACATGCGCGGAGTGATCAACCTGCGCGGCAGTGTGGTGCCGGTGCTGGATCTGCGCTTGAAGTTCGGCATGAGCGCCACGGAAAAAACGGTGAACACCTGCGTCATTGTGGTGGACACGGTGCTGGATGGGGAGCCGATGGTGCTGGGCGTGCTGGCCGACTCGGTGCAGGAGGTGATAGACCTGGAACCGGAGCAGATCGAGCCGACGCCTCGCATCGGCAACAGAATTAATATCGATTTCATTCAGGGCATGGGCAAGCATAATGAAATGTTCATGATGATTCTGGATATCGACAGGGTTATTACCGCTGAGGTGTTGGCCCCGTTACAGGAGATAGTGGAGGAGTTGACCGGGGCTGCCCATGGCTAGATTTTCCGATAGTGATGCGAATGCACGGTGATTGTTGTTTGACGGGCTGTCTAACAATTTTTCAAGGAGGTTGGGGATGTTTAAAAATATGAAAATCGGGCTGCGGCTGGGATTGGGTTTTGGCATGATCCTTATGCTGTTGGGGATCATGGCCGGGGTTTCCTATCAGAAACTGCAGGGTTTGGACCATATGATGAATAAGGTGGTTAATGACCGGTTCCCCAATACGGTTCATGCCATGGAGATGAGCGATGCGGTTCATCTCACCGCCCGGGCCATTGGTAATATTGTGCTGAGCGCCGATGCCGGGCATATTGAACAGCAGCATGACCAGCTTGCCCAGGCCAGGAAGCAGATCGACCATACCATGAGAACCTTGCAGGATACGCTCCGGAGTGAGGCGGGGCAAAGGCAGCTGGCCGCCCTTGCTGAAGCTGCCGGTTCCTACCGGGAACTGGAGCAGGAGTATCTTGGCCTGGTTAAATCCGAGAAACGTGACCAGGCCTTGCAGTTACTCATGGGGAAATTGAGCAAGGCCCAGACGCAGTATATGGATGGTATCAAGTCGCTTGTCAGGTTCCAGACCGAACAGGTCCATGAGGCGGGCAAAGAGGCTGACGGCATGACCAGTGCAGCCGTCAAGCTTGTTATCGTATTGGCGGCAGGGGCCTTTCTTCTTGGCCTCGGACTCGCGTTTACCATCACCAGGTCGATCACCCGGCCGCTGGGCGCATGCATAACCGCGGCCGGCAAGATAGCCGGTGGCGATATGAATGTCGAGCTCGATGATACGGCCCGGGACGAGACCGGCCAGCTGCAGCGGGCCATGACCACCATGGCGGCTGCCATGAAGGCGCTGGCCTCGGACGCGGGCGCGCTTGTCGATGCCGCCGTTGCCGGCAAGCTCAATATCCGGGCCGATGCGGCGCGGCACCAGGGTGAGTTCCGCACCATCGTGGAGGGGATGAATGACGTCATCAACCGGCTGGTGGGCCTGCTGGATTCCATGCCGACGCCGGCCATGATCATTGATAAGGATTTCAACATTCTCTACATGAACGAGCTGGGCGCAAAGGTTGCCGGCAGAACGCCGCAGCAGACGCTGGGCACCAAGTGTTACGACCACTTCAAGACCGCGGACTGCCGCAGCGAGCGCTGCGCCTGCGGCCGGGCCATCATCAACGGCCAGGTTGCCACCAGTGAAACCGATGCCCATCCGATGGCCGGCCAGGATCTGGACATCAGCTATTCCGGCGTGCCGATCAAGGACCGGCAGGGCAACATCATCGGCGCCTTCGAGGTGGTCAGCGATCAGACCGCGGTCAAGAAGGCGGCCAGGGTGGCGGACAAACAGGCCCGGTTCCAGACCGCAGAGGTGGGTAAACTGCTTGATAATCTGGCGAAACTATCCATTGGCGATCTTGCCGTGAATACGGCCGTGGCGGCCAGTGATGAGGATACCGCGGCGATTGCCCAGAATTTTGACAAGATCAACGGCTCCCTGCGGGAGCTGGTGTCAGCCATCAAGGCGCTGGCCGCCGATGCGGTCGCGCTTGCCGATGCCGCCATTGCCGGCAAACTCAGCATCCGCGCCGATTCCAGTCGGCACCAGGGCGAGTTCCGTAAGATCGTGGAAGGCGTTAACGACATCATCAACCGTCTGGTCGGCTTTCTGGATTCCATGCCGGCGCCCGCCATGATCATTGATAAGGATTTCACCATACTTTATATGAACGAGTTGGGGGCAAAGGTCGCCGGCAAGACCCAGCAGCAGACCCTGGGGAACAAGTGTTACGACCATTTCAAGACCTCGGACTGCGGCACCGAGCGCTGCGCTTGCGGCCGCGCCATCAGCAACGGACAGGTTGCCAACAGTGAGACCGATGCCCACCCGATGCAGGGGCTTGATCTTGACATCAGCTATTCCGGGGTGCCGATCAAGGACCGGCAGGGCAACATCATCGGCGCCTTCGAGGTGGTCAGCGATCAGACCGCAGTCAAGAAAGCGGCCAGGGTGGCGGACAAACAGGCCCGCTTCCAGTCGGAAGAGGTGGGGAAACTTCTTGTCAATCTGGGGAAACTGTCCCTTGGCGATCTTGCCGTTGACACGGCCGTGGCAAGCAGTGATGAAGACACCATGTCCATTGCCCAGAATTTTGAAAAGATCAATGGGGCCTTGCGGCAGAATATCGAGGCGCTCAAGGGTATAAGCGGCGCAGCCAAGCAGGTGGCCCAGGGCAACCTGCTGCTGGAACTCAAGAAACGTAGCGCGGAAGATGATCTGATGGAATCGTTGCAGGCGATGGTCAGCAAACTGAAAGAGGTTATCCTGGAAGTCCAGTCCGCCGCCGACAATGTGGCGGCCGGCAGCCAGGAGCTTTCGGCCAACGCCCAGGAGATGTCCCAGGGCGCCACCGAACAGGCGGCTTCGGCCGAAGAGGCTTCTTCCTCCATGGAGGAGATGTCGTCGAATATCAGGCAGAGCGCCGATAACGCCCTGCAGACCGAAAAGATCGCCACCAAATCGGCGGGCGACGCCCAGGAGGGGGGCAAGGCGGTGAATCAGACGGTTGGCGCCATGAAGGAGATCGCCAGCAAGATCTCAATCATCGAGGAGATTGCCCGGCAGACCAACCTGCTGGCCTTAAACGCCGCTATCGAGGCGGCCCGGGCCGGGGAGCACGGCAAGGGCTTTGCGGTAGTGGCCTCCGAGGTGCGGAAACTGGCGGAACGGAGCCAGAAAGCCGCATCGGAGATCTCAGAGCTTTCTTCGGCCAGCGTCGAGGTGGCGGAGAAGGCGGGTAACATGCTGAGCAGGATGCTGCCCGATATCCAGAAGACGGCGGAGTTGGTGCAGGAGATCAGCGCCGCAAGCCGCGAGCAGGATAGCGGTGCCGAGCAGATCAACAAGGCCATCCAGCAGCTGGATCAGGTTATCCAGCAGAACGCCGGGGCCTCGGAGGAGATGTCTTCCACCGCTGAGGAGCTTTCCGCCCAGGCCGAGCAGCTGCAGAGTTCCATTGCCTTTTTCAAGATCGATTCCCATGGCGGTTCTCCCGGCACGGGACGGGCAATCGGACAGGGCGGAAGACGTGGCGCGGGCAGGAAATCCCACCAACCTCCTCAGATCGCCCATGTCAAGGAGGCGGGTTATGACCGACAGGCAACTTCCTCATTCGGCAAGGTTGCATCGTCAAAAGGGATGGTTCTGCAGATGGATGATACCCAGGGCGATGAACTGGATAGATCCTTTGAGAAGTTTTAAAGGAACTGGATGCCAATCCTTTTGAAAATTTCTGTCAATGTGTGACTATGCTGATGACCCGTGAAAACCAGGGCAGTGATTATTTTATGGTGCGCCTGTCAAGCCGGGATTTTTCCAGGTTGAGCCGTTTTGTTTATGAGCAGTGCGGCATCAAGATGCCGGAGGCCAAAAAGACGATGCTTGAGGGCCGCCTGCAGAAACGGCTTCGTGTTCTGGGCATGACGAGTTTTGCCGAGTATATTGACTATCTGTTTGATCCGTCTGAAAATAATCAGGAACTGGTGCAGATGATCGATCAGGTCACCACCAACAAGACGGATTTTTTCAGGGAGCCGGATCATTTTGATTATCTGCGGGAACAGGTGCTGCCGGCATGGTGGGAGAAATGCGGAACGAGACGGCTCATGCTATGGAGTGCCGGATGCTCCACCGGCCAGGAACCATACACTCTGGCCATGGTCCTGAGTGAGTTTGCCGCCAGCCGGAACGGTTTTGATTTCCAGATTCTGGCCACGGACATCTCGACCAGGGCGTTGGATCAGGCCAGAAAAGCCGTTTATAATGAAGACCTGCTGGCACCGGTGCCTCAGGCACTCAAGACGAAATACCTGTTGCGCAGCAAAGACCGGCAGAGCGGTTTGGTGCGGATCGTGCCGCAACTCAGGGCCAGGGTGAAACTACGGCGACTCAATTTTCTGGAGACTGATTTCGGTCTGCGGGAACCGCTGGACATTATTTTCTGCCGCAATGTCATTATCTATTTTGACCGACCGACACAAGCCAGATTGCTGCAGCGCTTTTATGACAATTTGCGTATAGGGGGTTATGTTTTTATGGGGCATTCCGAGACGTTGAGCGGTCTTGATGTGCCGCTGGTCAGTGTTGCCCCTACCGTATATCGGAAAATGCGATGAAACGGTTAGCGCCAAAACGGCAAGGAATCACCGCGAACGTTCATGAGGCATTGCAGCCAGTAAGACTGCGTCGGGAAGTAGACATGGCTTTGCCCGCCAAGCCCGTCAGGTATTACCTCAAGCCGGGGGAATTATTCCTCGGCGAAGAGGCTGCTGTGGTGAAAACACTGCTGGGTTCCTGCGTGGCGGTAACCATGTTCTCTCCCCGTTACCATGTCGGGTCGGTATGTCACGGCGTACTGCCCTCATGCCGTAATGAACATCCATGTGTCGGGGACTGCCGGGATGGTCCTCGATATGTGGACTGCGCCATCCGGCGGATGCTGGAGTGGTTTTTAACGCAGGGGATTGCGCGTGATGAGATCGTGGTCAAGGTTTTTGGCGGTTCGGACATGTATTCCACCCCCGAGGGTAATGAGCGCAAAGGGGTAGGAAAGCAGAATATCGATATGGCCCTGAAGACCCTGGAGCAAGAGGGGCTCAGGCTGGCGGCTTCCGACGTGGGTGGGTTGCGGGGGCGTAAGGTTATTTTTAGAATCTATAGCGGGGAGGTATTTTTGAAACGGTTGAGCAGTTCGGAGCATAAGGAATGAAAACGAAGAAGATTCGCGTACTCATTGTCGATGATTCCGCCGTGGTGCGCCAGACCATGAGCGATATTTTGGCTTCTGACCCGGCCATCGAGGTGATGGCTACAGCAGGTGATCCTTATATTGCCGCGGATCGGATGCGGGAAGAGATCCCGGATGTCATTACCCTGGATGTGGAGATGCCGCGCATGGACGGCATTTCCTTTCTGCAGAGAATCATGCGTCAGCACCCCATTCCGGTGGTCATGTGCTCAAGCCTGACCGAAAAGGGTTCGGAAACCGCCATGAAGGCCATGGAGTACGGGGCGGTGGAGATCATTCAGAAGCCACGGATAGGCACTAAGGTTTTTCTTGAGGAGTCCCGGGTAAGCATCTGTGATGCGGTTAAGGCGGCGAGTCAGGCGAAATTGGGTAAAATTTCCGCCCGGACCAGCCTTGTTGCCCCCAAACTGAGCGCTGATGTCATGATTGATAAACCTGCCTCCAACGCCATGATCCAGACCACCGAAAAGGTGATCGTGGTGGGGGCGTCCACTGGCGGCACCGAAGCCCTGCGGGTATTTCTCGAGTCACTCCCTGCCGACTCCCCTGGCATCGTCATTGTTCAGCACATGCCGGAGGGTTTTACCCGCGCTTTTGCCAAGCGGCTGGACGGATTGTGCCGGGTTACGGTGAAGGAGGCCGCCGACAACGATACGGTGGTGCGTGGCCGGGCTCTTATTGCGCCGGGCAATCACCATACCCTCCTGAAGCGCAGCGGCGCTCGCTATTTTCTTGAGGTGAAGGACGGCCCGCTGGTCTGCAGGCACCGGCCTTCCGTGGATGTGCTGTTTCGTTCCGCGGCCCGTTATGGCGGCAAAAATGTGGTGGGAGTCATTATGACCGGCATGGGTGATGACGGAGCCCAGGGCATGCTGGAGATGAAGCAGGCCGGGGCCTTCACCATTGCCCAGGACGAGGTCAGTTGCGTGGTCTTCGGCATGCCCAACGAGGCCATCAAACGGGGCGGGGTGGATCTGGTCATCCCGCTCTCGGCCATTGCCCGGGAGGTAATCCGCCACGGAGGATGACACTGCAGGGTGACATCGGGAGATCGTTGAGGATTCGTGTCCTTAAATGAAGAAAATTTCTATAATGAGGAGTATGCTATGAGTACCATTGACGTTTGTCAGGCGATGGCTGCCCGCAGGGCGGTCAAGGGTTTTGATCCGACCCATCAACTGAGTGATGAAGAGAAGAAACAACTCTTTATCCATGCCTTCCTGGCCCCCACCGCCTTTAATATCCAGCACTGGCGGGTGGTCAACGTGGAGGATAAGGAACTTCGTTTAAAAATCAGGGAACAGGCCTGGAACCAGCCCCAGGTGACCGATGCATCGCTGCTGCTGGTGCTCTGCATGGATGTCAATGCCTGGCAGAAGAAGCCGGAGCGCTACTGGCATGGAGCTCCGCAACCGGTGCTTGATTTCATCCTGCCCAAAATTCATGATTACTATGACGGCAAACCGCAGGTTCAGCGGGATGAGTGCTTCCGTTCCTGCGGCATTCTTGCCATGGCGCTCATGCTGATCGCCAAGGACATGGGATATGAGTCATGTCCAATGGATGGCTTTGATTTCGAGGCAGTGGGAAAACTGATCAACCTGCCCCAGGATCACATCGTCGGCATGATGGTGGCCATCGGCAAGGGTATCACCGAACCCTATCCACGGGTGGGGAAACTGCCCCTGTCCGAGATCCTCATCACCAACCAGTTCTGATACAGGCAAGCCGATCCGGGTCGCAGAAAACCAAAGTCATTGCAGCATTCCAGGGGACAAATTCGTCCTGGTTCCTGCTGCCCGACTGCCTGCCGTAAATCTATTTATCCGCAACCCTGAAGCTTAAACCTTGAATGCAAAACGCAGAATTTATCCCCATGAACGCAGCTGAACTTTTTGTCAAATGTCTGGAAAATGAAGGGGTGGAATATATCTTCGGCGTACCCGGCGAGGAGAATGCCTATTTCATGATGGCCCTGCAGAACTCCTCCATCCGTTTTATCCTCTGCCGGCAGGAACAGGGAGCCGCCTTTATCGCCGATGTCTACGGCAGACTCACCGGCAAACCGGGCGTCTGCCTGGGTACCCTGGGACCCGGTGCCACCAATCTGGTAACCGGGGTGGCCGACGCCAATATGGACCGGGCGCCGCTGATAGCCATCACCGGCCAGGCGGACAGCCGCAGACAGCACAAGGAGAGCCATCAGAATATGGATGTGGTCAGAATGTTTCGGCCCATCACCAAGTGGTCCCAGCCGATCATTCACAGCAAGATTATCCCCGAGGTGGTGCGTAAGGCTTTTAAGCTGGCGGTTATGGAAAAACCCGGGGCCTGCCATATCGAACTGGCCGATGACATCGCCTCCTTTGAGGCCACAGGCAATCCCCTGCCTGTGCTGAATCCCCGCCGGCCGGTACCGGACGATAAGATCATCGATCGCGCCATGGAGCTTATCTTTGCCGCTAAAAAGCCCGTTATCCTGGCAGGCAACGGCGCCATCCGGCGCAGGGCGGCAAAACAGCTCCGGCTATTTGTCGAAAAAACAGGGATCGGCGTGATCAACACCTTCATGGGCAAGGGCTCCATTCCCAGATCCTCACCGAACTGTCTTTTCACCATCGGCCTGCAGGCCCATGACTACACCAGGGTGGCGATCCAGGAGGCGGATCTGGTCATCAGCCTGGGCTATGATCTGGTTGAATATGAACCACGGCTCTGGGCTAAAAGTTCCGTCAAGGGAAACAAAACGCAGAAGATTATCCATATTGATTTCATTCCGGCCGAGGTGGATGAGTATTACGGGGTTGATGTAGAGATCGTCGGCGATCTGGCCCATACCCTGTGGATGATGAATGAGCGGGTCAAGGATTTCAAGGCGGATTATGACTGTGACTGCAAACAGGCATTGCGGGAGATTATGCTGAATGATTTTGCTGAACACAAGGATGATGACACCCGTGGCTCGATCCGGCCCCAGAAGATCATCTGGGATGTGCGGGAGGTGCTCGGCCCCCAGGATATCCTGCTCAGCGACGTGGGCGCCCACAAGATGTGGATTGCCCGCTATTACCAGTGCGATGAGCCCAATACCTGCCTGATCTCAAACGGTTTCTGCTCCATGGGTTTTGCCCTGCCCGGCGCCATCGGCGCCAAGCTCGTTTATCCGGAGCGGCGGGTGCTGGCCATCTGCGGCGACGGCGGTTTTCTCATGAATGTGCAGGAGCTGGAGACTGCACGGCGGATCGGCGCCAATATCGTGGTGCTGATATGGGATGACCAGGAATACGGCCTGATTCGCTGGAAGCAGGATAACCAGTTCGGCACACACAGTGACCTCCACTTCAATAACCCTGATTTTGTCAAACTGGCCGAGGCCTTTGGCTGCAAAGGCTTCAGGGTTGATGACTCCCGTGATTTCAAGGACGTGCTGGAGCAGGCCTTTCATTACGATGTGCCGGTGCTGATCTCGGTGCCCATTGATTACCGGGAAAACAGGCTGCTTTCCCAGCGGCTGGGCAAGGTGGCATGTCCGATATGATTGCGGATTATGGATTGGGGATTGTGGATTAAACAAGATGGATTCATAAAAGCTGGAAATTTACCACAGAGAGCACAGAGTCCACAGAGATAACTGACTGTTATAAAAAATATTCCTCTGTGATCGCTGTGTGCTCGGTGGTGAAAAATGGTTTTCAAAATCCGCAATCCCAAATTTTTAAGGAGTTTACCATGCTTAAAGAGACATATCCCTATTATCTGGCCAATAAGGCGGTTTTGGCCAACACGGATCTTGCGGTGACGGACAAGTACACCGGCCGGGTTGCCACCCGGGTGGCCATGGCCGATGAAAAGGTGATTGATCAGGCCATTTCCCTGGCAGTTGCCGCGGAAAAACCCATGCGCCAGATGCCGGCCTACCAGCGGCAGCAGATCCTGCAGCACTGCGTGGACCGCTTCAGTATCCGGGCCGAAGAGCTGGCTGGCGCCTTGTGCATTGAGGCGGGTAAACCCATCAGGGACAGCCGGGGGGAGGTGGCGCGCCTTATCGAAACCTTCAAGATTGCCGCGGAAGAGGCGGTGCGTTTCGGCGGCGAATACATGCCGCTTGATCGCAGTCCGCGCACCGCGGGCTATATCTCGGTCAGCAAACGGATCCCGGTGGGGGCCTGTTCCTTTATCACTCCCTTTAATTTCCCGTTAAATCTCGCTGCCCATAAGGTCGCCCCGGCCATTGCCGCGGGCTGCCCCTTTGTGCTGAAGCCGGCCAGCCTCACACCCATCGGTGCGCTGATCATCGGCGAGACGCTGGCGGAAACCGACCTGCCGGCCGGCGCTTTTTCCATCCTGCCCTGCCGTCGCGAGGGGGCGCGGCTCTTTACCGAGGATGAGAGATTGAAGCTTTTAAGTTTCACCGGCTCGCCCGAGGTCGGTTGGGAGCTCAAGAAAATGGCGGGCAAGAAAAAGGTTATTCTGGAGCTCGGCGGTAATGCAGCGTGCATTGTGGATGAGGATGCAGACCTGGACGATGCGGTGACCCGTATCATTATCGGCGCTTTTTATCAGTCCGGCCAGAGCTGCATCGGCGTGCAGCGGATCATGGTGCATGACCGGGTTTATGACACCTTTAAGGAGCGATTGGTTGCCGCCGCCGACGAGCTGAAAATGGGGGACCCCGGCGATGAGCAGACCTTTATCGGACCCATGATCAGCGAAAAGGAGGCATTAAGGCTGGAGCAGTGGATCGAAGAGTCTTTGGCCGCGGGGGCAAAACTTCTCTGCGGCGGCAAGCGACAGGGGGCCTTCCTTGCCGCGACGCTGCTGGAAAATGTGCCGAAGAATGAAAAAATCTGCCGGCTGGAGGCCTTCGGGCCGGTGGCTGTTCTGTCACGATTTCAGTCGTTTGACGCGGTGCTGGCCGAGGTGAACGACAGCCGTTTCGGCCTGCAGACCGGCATCTTCACCCGTGACCTTTTCAAGGCGCATCAGGCCTGGAACGAGCTTGATGTGGGCGGGGTCGTCATCGGCGATATCCCTTCCTGGCGGGCGGACCAGATGCCCTACGGCGGGGTGAAGGACAGCGGACTCGGCCGGGAGGGAATCCGCTACGCCATGGAGGATATGAGCGAGATCCGGCTCATGGTGATCAGGAATGTCTGAAAGAATAAGGGAAATATGTCCTAACATTTTAACAGAGAACTTGCTCGCCCGCTCCCAGTGATCATTTTATTTTTCATAACAAATGGTGTATGCTTTTTGAGTCAGCTTCGACCCTGAACTTATAATCGTGAATTAAAGAGGTATCACCATGAAAATAGGTATAATCGGATTGGGCAGAATGGGAATGAACATGGCTCGCAGGCTCATGCAGGGCGGCCATCAGGTGGTTGCCTATAACCGCAGCCCGGATAAGACGGAAGAGATCATGAAGGAAGGGTCGGAAGGCGGTTTTTCCCTGCAGGAGTTGGCGGAAAAGCTCGATGAGCGGCCTAAGGTGGTCTGGCTCATGCTGCCGGCCGGCAAGGTGATCGATGAGCATCTGGAAAAGCTGCGCAATATCCTCAGCCCCGGTGACATCATCGTTGAGGGCGGGAACAGCAAGTACCGTGATGATATCCGCCGGGCCGCCTATCTGAAGGGTGCCGGTATCCATTTTATTGATGCCGGGGTGAGCGGCGGCATCTGGGGGCTAAAGATCGGTTACTGCACCATGGTGGGCGGCGATGAGAAGATTTTTAACCATCTTGAGCCTGTTTTCAAGGCCCTGGCCCCGGTCGACGGGTATCTTTACTGCGGCCCTACGGGGGCCGGTCATTTTGTCAAGATGATCCATAACGGTATTGAGTACGGCATGATGCAGGCATATGGAGAAGGCTTTGCTTTGCTTGAGGCCTCTCCTTATGCCGAACACCTTGATTTTAAAAAAGTATCCCATCTGTGGAACCAGGGCAGCGTCGTCCGTTCCTGGCTGCTTGAGTTGCTGGAAGATGCCTTTGCCGAGGATCCCAGGCTTGATGCGCTGCAGGGGTATGTGGACGATTCCGGTGAAGGCCGCTGGACCGTGGAGGAGGCTATTGCCAGCGGTGTTGCCGCGCCGGTCATCACCATGGCGCTTTTCCAGCGCTTTCAGTCACGCAAAGAAAACGCCTTTGAGAACAGGGTGCTGGCTGCCCTGCGGCAGGAATTCGGCGGGCATGCGGTGAAGCAGGCGTGAGCCGTGGATGCAATGGCAATGGATTCAGTGATCCTGTAAATGGATAATATGGAACCGAATATAATCAAAGAAAGAATATGCAGTCAGGACGGCAGCTGTGACTGCCTGACGGTGGGTGATCTGGACCCCTGCACCCTTGTTATTTTCGGAGCATCCGGTGACCTGACGGCGCGCAAGCTCATTCCCGCTCTTTATCATATGTATCTGACCGGCTCCCTGCCTGATCCTGTCTCCATCTTGGGCTGCGCCCGCACAGCCTTCAGCAGTGATGATTTCCGCAGTCTGATGAGAGAAGCCTGTGAGGACAATGGCAAGGCCGACATGTCCGGTTGGCCCGAGTTTGCCTCCTTTCTTTTTTACCGGCAACTCACCTATGACTCGGAAAACTCTTTCCGGGAACTGGCCGCATATCTCTCTGAGCTTGACGGGCAACGGGGCACGCAGGGCAATCTGGTTTTTGACCTTGCCTTGCCGCCTTCTCTCTATGCGGTTGTTGCCGAGATGCTCGGCCGGGTAGGGCTTGCCGACCACCAGCATAATGAGAATCGGGGTTGGTCACGCATCGTGGTGGAAAAGCCCTTTGGCCGGGATCTGGACAGCGCGCTTGACCTTGACCTGACCCTGCATGAGCATTTCCAGGAGAAGCAGATTTTCCGCATTGATCATTACCTGGCCAAGGAGACGGTGCAGAACATCCTGATGTTCCGCTTCGCCAATACCATTTTTGAACCCATATGGAACCGCGGTTTCATCGATTGCGTGGGCATCATGGCGGCCGAGAAACTGGGGGTGGAAAACCGGGCCGGCTACTATGAACAGGCCGGGGTTATTCGTGATATGTTTCAGAACCACATGTTGCAGCTCATGTCCCTTATCGCCATGGAAGCGCCCTCCCATTTTGAGTCGGAGCGGGTACGCGATGAAAAGGTGAAGCTGTTCCGCTCGATCCGTCCCTTTTCCAGCAGGGAGGGTGAGGTGGTGCTGGGGCAGTATGGCCCGGGGATGCTCGACGGCAAAGAGCTTAAGGGCTACCGCCAGGAATCGGGGGTGGCTGAAAAATCGTTGATTCCTACTTTTGCCATGATGCATTTTCATGTGGAAAACTGGCGTTGGCAGGGGGTGCCGTTCTGTCTGGTGTCAGGCAAGAGAATGGCCCGCAAGGAAACCCGGATCATCATCCAGTTTAAAGAGGTGCCCCACTCCATCTTCCGGGATGTGCTCGGTGAAAAAATTATCCCCAACCGTCTGGTGTTGAGTATTTATCCGGAGGAGGGGATCAGCCTCACCTTTCAGACCAAAAATCCAGGAGCCAGGGTCTGCCTGCGCCCCATGACCATGGATTTTCGCTACGACACGGGATCGGTACTGGACGCCTACGAAAAGGTGCTGCTTGACTGTATTCTCGGCGACCATCTACTGTTCTGGCGACAGGACGGCATTGAGCAGACCTGGAGAATTCTCACCCCCATATTGAATGAATGCGAACAGTGCCAGGGCCGCCGGCAGCATCTCCACCCCTATCCATCCGGCAGCTGGGGGCCGGATGCGGCCAGAGAGCAGGTGGATAAGATCCGTGACCGGCGGGAGGTGAAAAGTGCCCCGTGATATCCCGGTAGGAAATGGATCATTGCTGATCAATTTTGACGCAAATTATCAGTTGCGTGACAATGTCATTAACTTAAGAGTGAGTTGCAGAGGGGACTGATTTTATTTTTCCTTTGCCAAAGCCGGGGACAGAATGATTTTCGCCAAAACCGCGAAAAAAATTCAGTCCCCTCAGTCTGGAAGAAAAATTAAATCTGTCTCCCGGCCTTAAGTTAACGACATTGAATGGGGTTATGGTATTTCGGCATGTTTGACCCTGATCATCGCTTTCCGTGAGTCCGCTCACCTGGAGCCATGCCGCCTTTGTCCAGACCGTGCTGGAGTATATCCCCAGGCACGGGCAGGTGATTTTGCCGAAAATTTGATAGTCTTATAAAAGCTGTAACCACAGAGAGCATAGAGCACACAGAGTTAACTGACTGTAATAAAAATATTTCTCTGTGATCTCTGTGTGCTCTGTGGTAGAAAAATGACTTGTTGTGAGTTTATTAAAATGTAACCAAACTTTCAATTCAGAACTGAACATGACATATCTCCTCGCCGCCGACATAGGCGGCACCAAGACGAATCTGGCTATCTTTGTCGCTGATCAAGGTTTAAGCCGTCCCATGCACCAGGTTACCCTGGCAAACCTGGATTATGAATCCTTTGCGCAACTGCTTACAGCCTTTTTGCAAAAGGTAAAGCTGCAGCCGGATCGCGCCTGTTTCGGGGTGGCCGGTCCGGTATTAAACAACCGGGTGAAGCTGACCAATCTCCCCTGGGAGATAGTCGGCAGTGATATTGCCGAGCAGTTTGCCCTGGACAGGGTTGATATTATCAACGACCTGGTGGCCGTTGCCGGTTCCCTCCCGCATTTGACGGATAATGATCTGCTTGTTCTCCAGCGCGGCACCCGGCAGGACAAGGGGGCGCTGGGTGTGGTAGCGCCGGGCACCGGGCTGGGCATCGCTTTCTGTATCTGGGATGGCAGCGGTTATATGGCCTGCCCTTCCGAAGGGGGCCATGCTGCATTTTCTCCGGCTAACTATGAAGAACTGGAGTTGTTGGGTTTCCTGCTTAATCATGGTATCAGTCCAAGCTTTGAATCGCTCTGTTCCGGCTCGGGGCTGCCCAATATTTATCGATTTCTGATTGAGACAGGTGGGTTTGCCGAATCCGACTGGCTGCGTGCGGAACTACACGGAGCCGTTGATCCCACCCCGGTGATTGTGCAGGCTGCGCTGGGGCCGGGGGAAAGATGTCCGATCTGCTTTGAGGCCATGCGCCTTTTTACCGGTATTCTGGCCGAAGCGTGCGGTAACCTGGCCGTGACCGTGTTTGCCACCGGCGGCATCTATATCGGCGGCGGCATCCCCCTGAGAATTCTCTCCCTGCTGCAGCATGAGGATTTTGTCAAACGCTTTGCCAGCAAAGGGAAGATGTCCGGCCTAGTGGCGGATATTCCAATATCGGTTATCATCAACCCCAAGGCCGCCTTGATCGGCGCCGCGGCCTATGGTTTGCGGATAAATGAAAGTAAATAGGCAAGTTGCCAAAAAAGCGGCCATTGTGGCGCTGATCATCATCTGCATTGCGGCCTTCAAATACCTGGGGTTGGGGCAGTACCTGACCCTGGACTATCTGCAGCAATCCCATGCGCGTTTTGCCGAGCTGTATGCGGCAAGGCCCCTGGCAGTCATTGCCTCCTACATGCTGATCTATATCCTGGTGACAGCCCTTTCCCTCCCCGGGGCGGTTATCATGACGCTCGCCGGCGGGGCGTTGTTCGGTCTGGTGGTTGGGACGGTGGCTATCTCCTTTGCCAGCACCATCGGGGCAACCCTGGCCTGTGTGGTGTCCCGTTTTCTGCTGAGAGATTGGGTGCAGAAAAAATTCGGCGACCGGCTGGCAGCGATCAACAACGGCATTGAGCAGGAGGGCGGGTTTTACCTCTTCACCATGCGACTGGTGCCCGCCTTCCCATTTTTTCTCATCAATCTGGCCATGGGGATGACCCGAATCTCACTTTTCCAGTATTACTGGGTCTCGCAGATCGGCATGCTGCCCGGCACCATTGTCTATGTCAATGCGGGCAAGGAGCTTGCCAAGATTGAATCCGTGTCCAGCATCCTCTCGCCCAGTCTTATAGCCTCTTTTGCCCTGCTGGGGCTGTTTCCGCTAACCGTAAAAAAGATCATGGGCGTTTTTCGCCAGAGAAAAGGTGGAAAAAATGACAAAGTTTGATTTTGATCTCGGCGTCATCGGCGGCGGCGCGGCTGGGTTGACCGTCACCGCCGGGGCGGCGCAGCTCGGCGCGAAAACCCTGCTGGTTGAAAAAGAACCGGAGCTGGGCGGCGATTGTCTCCATTTTGGCTGCGTGCCCAGCAAGACCCTTATCCATTCGGCCCATGTCTACCAGACCATGAAAAAGGCGGCACACTACGGGCTGCCCGAGATAACGGTGCCACCGGTTGATTTTGGCCGGGTGCGGGATCGGATCAAGTCGGTCATTGCCACCATCCAGCAACACGACTCGGTGGAACGCTTCTGTAAGCTGGGGGCAAAGGTGGAGTTCGGCTCACCCCGCTTTATTGACGAGCATGCCATTTCGCTCAACGGCAGGAGCTATTCGGCCAAATCATGGGTCATTGCCACCGGTTCATCCCCTGCTCCGGCACCCATTCCCGGACTTGCAACGACTCCTTTTATCACCAACAAGGAAATATTTTATCTCGACACTCTGCCCGCTTCGATGGCGGTCTTCGGCGCCGGCCCCATTGCCATTGAAATGGCCCAGGCCTTCAACCGGCTGGGCACCAAGGTTTTCGTCATCCAGCGCAGTGGGCAGATCCTCAGCAAGGAAGACAAGGACATGGCGGATCTGGTCATGCAGGTGATGGCAGAGGAGGGGGTGGAATTTTATCTCAACGCCAAGGTTCTCGGCACCCGTGATCTGGGGGCGGCAAAAGAGGTGAAGCTTATCGATGCCGAGGGCCGCGAGGTGGTCCTCAAGGTTGATACCCTGCTGGTGGCCCTGGGCCGATCCCCCAATGTGGACGGGCTTGGCTTAGCCGAGATTGGCATCGCGCACGATAAACGCGGCATTGCCGTTGATAACCGTCTGCGGACCAATCACAAACATATCTATGCGCCGGGAGATATCAACGGCAGCTTCCAGTTCACCCATGCGGCTGGCTATGAAGGCGGCATTGTCGTCAGCAACGCCATTTTTCATCTGCCCCGCAAGACTGATTACACCTGGATGCCCTGGTGCACCTATGCCGATCCGGAGCTTGCCTCCATCGGCATGAATGAGAAGGCGGCAAAGGCCGTGGACATCGATTACCAGGTGTGGGGTGAGGAATTTGCAGCCAACGACCGCAGCCTGGCTGAGGGTGAGCAGGTCGGCAGAATCAAGATGATCCTGGATGACAAGGAAAAACCAATCGGCGTGCAGATCTGCGGTCCCCATGCCGGCGAGTTGATCAGCGAATGGGTGGCCATTTTAAACGGTAAAACCAAACTCAGCACCCTGGTTGGTGCTGTTCATCCCTACCCAACCCTGGCAGAGATCAATAAAAGGGTTGCCGGCAATTACTTTTCCCCGAAAATATTTTCCGAGACGGTGAAAAAGGGACTGAAATTGTTTTTTCATCTGAAAGGGGAAGCCTGCGATCCCTGTTCGGATCTAACACGACGGGAATAAATAAAAAAATCCCTTAATGTTCGCTTTCCACAGCCTCGATCAACGCTCTGGAATAAGCCATTTTGGCTGTTTCCGCGATTGCCATCTGTGCTTTATGTCGCGCTATTTCCTGATCACACATTTGAATTGAAAGCAGCTGTGCCTTGGCATTGTCGTCGAGGTTTTCGATTATATATTCCTTGTTATTTATTGTAATAGTGCCCTGTTTTTCCATTTATTCCTCCTTGAGAGACAATATTGCGGCAAAGGCTTACCGCCATACTGAAACTGAAATTAGCATTTTCAACTTTCCTTCAACGACCTATCCAAATTTTCTAATATCGGCTCCAGCAGATATTGCAGAATCGTCCGTTTTTCCGTGGTAATAAAACAGACAGCCGGCATGCCGGGGCTCAGGTATGCATCATGCTTTTCCAGTTCTTCTTTGTCTATGGTTACCGAGACCTCATAAAAAGACTGGGGTCCCCTTGGTGTGTTTTCGGTTGCCTGGTCAGCCGACACGTAGACAACCTTGCCCGGGATGAGAGGGACTTTGCGCCTGTTGAAGGCGCTCAACTGGACCAGGACGTCCTGTCCCACATGTACTTTGGTAATTTCATTAAGGCCTATTTGGGCGGCAAGGATCAGCTCGGCGTTTTCCGGGACAATATCAAGAATTGGGGCTCGTGGCAGAATAACTCCCCCTTCCTCGGAGTGGACGGTGAGATTGATGACAATACCGCTTACCGGCGCAGTTATGCCCATGCGGCTTTGTGCGTCAAGGAGAGGAGTAAGCTGTTCCCTGATGGAAAATATATTATCGTTTGTCTTGCCAAAGTTGGTAGCGGCATTTTCCTTGTATACATTGTGAAGATCGGTGATCTGCAGCTTGAGCTCTTCCAGTTTGTTGTGATTGCCGGCTATGGTCTGGCGGAATCTGGCGGAGGTGCCCTTGAGTTCAGAAATGCGGCGCTGCATTTCCAGAATCTGGACCTTGTCGATATACCTTTCCTGGTAGAGTTCCTCTTTTGCCTTGTACTCCTCATTAAAATTGGCCAGGATCTCATCTTTTGTCTGGAGATCTTCCTGGAGTCCGACTATCTCTTTTTGCAGCTGTTCGATCTGTGACTCATAGAGATTGATCTTACCTTGAACTTCCTGTTTGCGGGTCAGAAAAATATCCACCTGGTCCGCCATTGCTTTTTGTGCCGTCATATTTTCCGGGCTTTCCAGCAATTCCGGAGACCAGACGATTTCAGAAGCGCCACTTTTTTCCGCTTCCAGCCGTGCTTTTTCCGCAAGCTTTGCCAACAGCTGCCCCTGCAGGAGACTGACGGAGGAATCGATCTGGCTGTTTTTAAGACTGATAAGGGTGTCCCCTTTTTGTACATGATCACCGTCACGCACATTAATTTTATCAACAATGCCGCCTTCAAGATGTTGGATAGTCTGCCGTTCCGTTGATACCTTGGTGATGCCGGACGCAATGATGGCGCCGCTGAAAGGGAAAAAGGCGGCCCAGATTCCAAGGCCCCCGAAAAAAAGTGCAATGACCAAGATGCCTGCCATGATAACCGGCTTCGGATCAGAGGAGAGATTAATATCCTGATGCGCTTCAATGACAGGCTCTTTCACAATGTCAGCAAGAGAACCTTCTTTTTCGGCAGGGGAAGGTGCGGGCAGTTTTTTTTCCGAACCTTCGGAAGTCTGTTTCAGTTCTGTATCCATGCTTTTAATTTCGCTATATTACGGATGTACTGTTAATTTTTGTTGGAAGACCTTCAAACGACAGGAACAGTTCTGGTCTGCGTTATTTTCTTTTGCGGAGGTGGACTCTGTTGTGGAGCGAGGGCCTTGAAAACATCATCACGCAGGCCGAACATGGCCACGGCCCCATCCTTGAGCAGCAGAATTTTGTCCATATTGGCAAGCATGCTTATCTTGTGGGTAACCATAATGACTGTTGAGCAGTTTTCCTTCAGTATCTGCAGTGCCCGCAACAGACCCTGCTCTCCCACATCGTCAAGATTGGAGTTCGGTTCATCCAGGATGACAAATTTTGGCAGGCCATATATGGCCCGAGCAAGGCCGATACGCTGCCGCTGCCCGCCGGAAAGCATCTGGCCCATTTCGCCGATTTCCGTGTTGTAGCCCTGGGGCAGCCGGAGAATCATCTCATGCACCCCGGCATTCTTGGCGGCCTCCACTACCTTGTCCGGATCAACATTTCCCATTCTGGCGATATTTTCACTCACCGTGCCGGGGAACAGTTCAACATCCTGCGGCAGATAACCGATATACGGTCCGAGGCGTTCTTTGTCCCACTGGAAGATGTCTGCCCCATCCAGCCGGACCGTGCCGTGCATGGCCGGCCAGATGCCCATCAGAACGCGGCAGAGAGTTGACTTGCCGGCAGCGCTGGGACCGATGAGACCCATGGATTCACCGGCATTGAGAGAGAAGGTGACGCCATTAAGCAACCTTCTCGTTCCGTCGATGACCAAAAGGGCATTTTCCACCGAAAGAGCACCTTTGGGGGCCGGCAACTCCATGTACTCATCTTTTTCGGCCCGTTGCAGCAACTGGTCGAGCCGCTGGTAGGATCCGCGTACCTCAATGGTCTGTTTCCAGGTGGCCATGACTTGTTCAACAGGGGCAAGCGCCCTACCCATGATGATGGAAGCGGCGATCATGATGCCGGGGGTTGATTCATTTTTCAGAACAAGGTAGGCGCCTATGCCGTAAATAAACACCTGCATGGACATGCGCAGGGTTTTCGTCATTGATGAAATCATTCCGGCATCATGGCTGGCCTTGGTCTGCTGTTGAATAACTGCCCGGTTCTTCAGATGCCATCTTTCACGGATACCGGAGAGCATGCCCATGCAGCGAGTTACTTCGGCGTTGCGCATGGTCGAATTGATAAAACGCTGGACATCCATGTTTTTTTTGTTTGCTTCGTCCAGTCCTTTTTTGGTCAGTTTTTCCTGGGAGATGCCCAGAATGATAATGGCCACGGCACCGCCTAATGCCACAGTTCCCAGTGTCGTGTTCATGAAAAAGATGATTATCAGGTAAATAGGCGCCCAAGGGAGATCAAAGAGGGAGAAAATCGTATTGCCGGCGAAATAATTACGCAAACTGTTCACATCGCGCAGTCCGCTGCCCGAACCGGTCTTGATCAGCCGCGAGGCGTCCTTCAGCATCTCATTCAGCACCGTGTCGCTCAGCGTTTCATCGATGGCGATGCCGGCCCTGACCAGCAGACGGCTGCGCAAAAAATCCAGGCAGGCAAAGACCAGATAGGCAAATAGGGCGCCCGCCGTGATGGTCATCAGGGTCGGCATGCTGTAACTGGTCAATACCCGGTCATAGATGGACAGCATGTAAATTGGAAAGGTGAGATGCAGCAGATTGATAAACATGCTGAATACCGCTGCAAAGACAAAGTATTTTTTCCAGAGAATAAGAAATTTTTTCATTGTTTTCCGCTTGATTAATAAAGCCCGGAAGTCAGATATGTTTCAGACGAGGAACCGCCGAGGGGATACCAGCCGCCGGTGGCAAATTTGAGCATGGCCATGGCGATCTGATAGTCATTCATGGATTGATTGACATTGACCTCCGCCTTGATCAACTGCTCATGTGCCTTGAGGACTTCCAGTTGGGTTCCCAGGGAGATCATATACCTCTTCTGCGCGCTGTAAAAATTTTCCTTAGCCAGTTTGATGGTCTTTCTAGTGACGTCAATTCTCCCTTCCGCCTCCTTGAGGTCAAGATAATAGCCCTTTACTTCCGCATAGATGAAATTCTTCTGTTCATCCAGTTCCTCTTTGAGGCGTGTTATCTCATGCAGGGTTTTGCTGTACTCATAATATTTGCTGCCACCCTGAAAAAGATCCCAGTTCATGGTCACACCCACTGTCCAGTAATCGTTTTTCTGGTCAGGTGAGTAAGGGCCTGTAAAGGAAAACAAATCGAATTTATAATCAGTTTTATACTGATTATATGCGGCGCTCAAATCGACCCGCGGTGCAAATTTGTATTTTGCTATCTTTTTGTCCTTCAAAGCAATTTCAACCTGTTTTTCCAATAAGGTCAATTCCGGGCGTTTGTCGAGTGCGATTCTCGTACATTCGTCAAGAGATAAGGACGCATCGATTGAGAAATCAGAGAGGTTGCCTGTATAATAAATGTCCTGCGAAGGCGGCAGGCCAAGCAGGACATTGAGGTGAACCCTGATGGCATTTGTCTGGTTGACAGCCTGACTCAGAACCTGGCGTATATCCGCCAGTTCCACTTCCGTTGAAAGCAGATCAACATGGGGAATGAAATGCCGTTCGTATCGCGCCTGTGCAGCCTTGAGGTCTTCTTCCAGACGGACCACGGCCTCAGTGTAATTTCTCACATCCTCCTTTGACTTGAGCAGTTTGAGAAAAGAGGTTCTGATATCGAGGATATGGCTGGCGGTGATGAATTGCCGTCTGATTTCAGCGATTTCCTTATACAGTTTCGCCTTCTGCCAGGTGCTGAAGATCGAAAAACCGGCAAAAAGAGGTTGGGTGGCAGCAAGGCGGAAAACTCTGGTCCTGTTTTCAAGATAATCGCTGTTCGAGGGGCCCTGTGCTGCCACGCTTCTGAGATCATCGTATCGGGCCGAGGCGGAAATAGAGGGGAGAAAACGACCGGTAGTGATCTTGACATCATCTTCAGCTTTCTTAACTTCATACTCCGCAACTTGTAATTTAGGGCTGTTGGTCAGAGCAATTTTGATGCATTGCTCAAGGGTCAGAGGTTCCGAAGGAATTTCCATCTTTTCTCGGACCGCGGATGCCATGGCGGGAAAACAGCAGACGATGAATGCAGGAAGCACAATCAGTAGACGTACGAAATTACAATATGGACAACTATCCTTCATATTTTCCTAAAATTGTTAAGTATTATTTTAATGCGAGGCAGATCAACTGGTGATATGCGAATTCGATATTAATTGTCACTAATTGGAAAATTGTCAATCAGTCTTTTAAATTATTTGCACGTAAGAGAATATTTCATGGGAGGGATTAAAAAAAAAGCAGGGTCACAGGAGTCAGGAGTCAGAATACAAGGAAAGGGTGTTGAAAAGTGGTTTGTGAAATAAAGCGTTAGGGTCGCTATGCTGCTAAAATATAAATTTTGTGTTTCAGCTAACCCCCATCTCCGCAAGCGGGAACAACGAAGCATGAAAGTTCGCGGGGTAGGAGCGGGCCTTGCCCGCGACCTTTGGCATTGTGAAAACACCGTTATCGCGGGCAAGGCCCGCTCCTACTGCAGGATGCATTACGCGCTGGGGAAAGGACTTTCGGATAAAAGCAAAGCATTCGGAACATCGACAAAAACAAACTAACTACTTGAATAACCAGTAAAACTTTATCTTTGCACGACTAAACAAGAAGGTTTTTGCCTGTAACTAGTTGTTTTTAATGAATAATTAGCCAATATTTCCAACAACTTTAAGGAGAAAAGAATCCAGAATTAAGCAGAGAATATGATGAATGCGGGAGAATTTTTTTCAAAATTATGACTTCTGACTGCTGTCTCATAAAATTCTGATTCCTTGACTTTTACAGTATTATACACTAAAAAGAACTCCGAATTTACGATTGTTTTTTCGGTATTAAAAATCAGGGACGTGACATTCGCTCGAACATCTGCCTCAACAGCTTTTGTGGTCGGATTCGATAAATTTACCAGGAATTACGTTGGTAAATGGAGAGGCAAAGTAAAATGCAAGACAATGGCAGGTCTGTTTCGATTCCACAGGTTGCCATATTACTCTGCACCAAAAATGGTCAGCGTTTTCTGGAGGCGCAACTCGATTCCATCAACAAACAGACCTATCCTTATTGGAAGTTGTGGGTGTCGGATGACGGATCGCAAGATGATACGATTGCAATTCTTGAAGATTTCCAAACGTTGTGTGGTAATGATAGGGTCTTGATTTGTGATGGTCCTAGAAAAGGTTTTGCGGCGAACTTTTTGTCGCTAACCTGTAGAAATGATATCAAAGCAGAGTTTTATGCCTATGCTGATCAGGATGATGTGTGGGAGGCTGAAAAACTTGCCGGCGCATTACAGTGGCTAGAAAAAATTCCTTGTAATCTTCCTGGTCTTTACTGTTCGCGTACACGGTTGATCGATGAAAAAGGTAATGACATAGGTTTGTCGCCGAATTTTAGAAAACCTCCTTGCTTTGCAAACGCCCTTGTGCAGAGCATCGCGGGAGGGAACACCATGGTGTTCAACAACGCCGCCCGGTTGTTGTTGAGGGAGGCTGGCCCCAACCTTGACATCGTCAGCCATGATTGGTGGACGTACCTTCTGGTCTCGGGTTGTGGCGGCAAGGTTTTTTTCGATCCTCGGCCTACTATCTGCTACCGACAGCACAGCGGCAACTTTGTCGGCTCCAACAGAAAGTTGACAGGCCGTCTGGCAAGGATGAGCATGCTTCTTGGTGGGGGATTCCGGGACTGGAATACCCGAAACCTAACGTCTCTTTGTGGTTTTGCTTCGCGCCTGACCAGAGAGAATCGGCATATATTTGAACAGTTCATGATTTCCCGCGACCAGCCGTTCTTCTCCCGGCTTTTAAAGTTCAGAAGCTCGGGGGTATGCCGCCAAAGTGTGTTGGGAAATCTGGTATTGTTTGCCGCCGCCGCTTTTAAAAAACTTTAATATCCACCGCTCCGCTGAATTACTTCCCGCTGCGGCTGTATTCTATCATACATTGATCTCATGCAGAATTTTTCGATATCTCCGGTCCACATGTTCCTCAGTCTCTGGCGCAACCGCAATCTTATCCGGGTTCTGACCGTACGGGAAGTGGCCGGACGCTACCGGGGGTCGGTGCTGGGCATTCTCTGGTCGTTCTTCAATCCAGTTCTAATGCTGGCAGTCTACACCTTTGTGTTCAGCGTGGTGTTCAAGGCCCGCTGGCCGGGAGGAGGGGAGTCCAGGGCTGAATTCGCCCTCGTTCTCTTTGCGGGCTTGTTGATCTTTAATCTCTTTTCCGAGTGTCTGAATCGGGCGCCTTCGCTGATTCTCGGCAACGCCAGCTATGTGAAAAAGGTGGTTTTTCCCTTGGAACTCCTTCCCTTTGTCTCCTTTGGCGCGGCTTTGTTTCATGCCCTTGTCAGCCTGATGGTCTGGCTGTTGTTTTATTTCGTATTGTTCGGCGTTCCCCACGCCACTTTTTTTATGTTTCCCGTGCTTCTTGCGCCGCTGGCACTGCTTATCCTGGGTGTGACTTGGTTTCTTGCCGCACTTAGCGTTTACTTGCGGGATACGGCGCAAATCATCGGTGTGCTGACCTCTGTTATGATGTTCATCACCCCGATTTTTTACCCTATTTCCGCCATTCCCGAGAGATATCAGTTTGTGCTCTCCCTCAATCCTCTCGCCTTCATCGTCGAACAGGCGCGTAACCTTCTTTTTTTCGGAAAGAGTCTGGCGTGGAGGCCCTTCTTCATGTTGACTGTTTTTACCGCCTTAACGGCCTGGCTCGGATTTTTCTGGTTTCAAAAAATTCGCAAGGGATTTGCCGATGTCATTTGAGCATACCTGTGAGCAGGCCGGACAGAAAGCCGATGATGAGATGGCCATCCGCGTCAGGGGGGTGAGCAAATGCTACCAGATCTATGGGCAGCCGCGGGACCGTCTGAAACAATCCGTTCTGCCACGTCTACGCCGTTGGATTGGACTGACGTCTTTAGCTTATTACGAAGAATTTTACGCGCTGCGTGATGTCTCTTTTGACGTTGCGCCGGGAGAAATGGTCGGCATAATCGGGCGGAACGGCTCGGGAAAATCCACCCTGCTGCAACTGATCGCGGGAACCCTGAACCCAAGTGCGGGTGATATCCAAGTGCGGGGAAGAATTGCCGCCCTGCTCGAATTGGGGGCGGGCTTTAACCCTGAGTTCACCGGACGCGAGAATGTATTTCTGAGCGCGGCCATTCTCGGGCTGGATCATGCCCGGACGGAAGCCATATTCGGAGAGGTTGCCGATTTCGCCGATATCGGAGAGTTTCTTGAAAGGCCGGTCAAGACATACTCCAGCGGTATGTATGTGCGCCTCGCCTTTGCCGTCTCGGTGTGCCTCAAGCCGGATATTCTCATCGTTGATGAAGCGCTTTCCGTGGGCGATGCAGCGTTCCAGTTCAAGTGCCTTAAGCGCCTGGAACGTATGCAGCAGGAAGGGGTGACCATGCTTTTTGTTTCCCATGACATGGGGATGGTGCAGAGCTTCTGCCGGCGGGCGATCTACCTTGAAGATGGAAAAATTAAAGGGATCGGCGATCCTGAAACCATTGCCTCACAATATTTTTTCGATTCACGGGAACAGCATCGACAGGCCCTTGGCCTGAGGCGGCCGATCCGGCAGCAACCGAAGTTGGGAGACGCTTCCATGTCCGCGGCATTCGGCAACGGCGAAGGAGAGATTTCCCGTGCGGTCTTTGTAGAGACCCAGAACAAGCAGACGCAGGTACGTCTGGGGGAGCCCCTGACTCTGGAGGTAGATGTCATCTGTCCGGCCGGGGATGGCGATCTTGCCTTGGCGGTTGTGGTGCAGAATCATCGCCTGCTTGAGATTACTGGAAAACGTTTTCTGCTTGATAGTTCTGACAATCATTTACGGCGTTTCAGACTTCAGCTGGAAAACCGCTTGACCCTGGGTGATTATTTCATCACCCTGCGATTGCTGCGGCGCATAACTCATCAGGATTTCCTGCCCTTACAGAGCCAGATAGCAGCCCTCCATTTTCGGGTGACTGATGCACCGTTGCACTTGGATTTTCTTGGTGTCTGCACAAGTGAAGTGCAACTGACGGAACAACATCCTGATAGGAAGGTGATGCCCCAACCTCGTCATGATATCAGGGTCATGGCGCTGTTGGCAGTGCGCAACGAGGCGCCGTACATGGAACGATGTCTGCGGCATCTCACGGAGCAGGGCGTGTTGGTATACGTCATTGACAACGATTCCAGCGACAGCACCGTCGAGATCGCCCGCACCTGGGAAGGACGCGGAGTTGTTGGGGTCGAGCGTTACCCCTATGCCGGCCATTTCGACTGGCAGGGATTGCTCAGGCGTAAGGCTGAATTGGCAGTCACCTTGGACGCCGACTGGTTCATCCACCATGACGCCGATGAAATACGGCAGAGCCGGCGGCAGGGAGAAACCCTGACCGAGGCAATCCGCCGCCTTGATAAAGAAGGATATACCGCGATTGATTTTGAAGAGTTCGTTTTTCTGCCTCTTGCCGGGGAAGAACTTCACTCCGGCGATGATTATGTTGCCCGGCTGCGGCTGGCCTATCATTTCGCCCCAACGCCGGAACATCGGGTGAACGCCTGGAAAAAAACTGAAAGTTGCCCGAATCTGGTCCATTCCGGCGGCCATCGCGTCGAGTTCTCCGGCCTGCGGCTGGCACCGGAAAAATGTATTCTCCGTCATTATCCTTTTCTCAGTCTGCATCATCTTGAGGAAAAATATACGCTTGCCCGCAATTACAGTGCATATGAGGTCAATACCCTCGGCTGGCATGGTCGGCGGGCAAATTTTAACCTTCATGATGCCTGGCTACCATCGCGAGAGCAGTTGGTTGATCCGGAGAAAGACGGGTGGGATGTTTCCGTTCCCTGGCGACAGCATCCATTTCTGGGTGGAGAACGGCCATGACCCATCCTGCTCCCTTTATCGTCGGAGTTGGCCGTTCGGGCACTACGCTGTTGCGGCTGATGCTCGACGCCCATCCACAACTGGCCATCCCGTCGGAAACCCATTTTCTGGCCGGAATACTCGAACACCCGCCGGAGGGAGTCGGAGAGTTTATCGCCATGCTCACCGCCGCCCATACCTGGGGCGATTTCCATCTCGACGCCATGGCGCTGGCTGCGGACATGGCGGCCCATGGCCCTTTTGTTCTCGCCGAAGCGGTCCGCGTTTTTTACCTCGCCTATGCTGCGCGTTTCGGTAAATCCCGCTGGGGAGACAAGTCCCCCCCCTATGTGCAGTATATTGCCGCTCTGCACAGTCTCCTGCCCGAGGCGCGCTTCATCCATATGATCCGTGACGGCCGTGATGTGGCCCTTTCCTTTCGGGACAAGTGGTTTGGTCCGGCCGGTCAGGGGATGGAAGCGAGCGTCGTCTTCTGGCGGGACCGCATCATAAACGCCCGTCTGCAGGCTGCTTCCCTGCCAGCTGGGGTGTATTTTGAAGTGCGTTTTGAGGATCTGCTTGCGGAGCCCGAGGCTGTCCTGCGGAGGGTCTGTCAATTCCTTGATCTGCCATGGTCTGAGGCCATGCTCGATTACCACCGCAATGCGGATCTGCGGCTCGGGGAGATGGGTGATCGGACCGATGGGGAGGGAAACGTTCTGATTCCCAGAGAGCAGCGCCTCTCCATCCACAAGCACACGATGCGCCCCCCTGATCCGTCCCAGGCTGGCAAGTGGCGGGCCGCCTTCACCCCGGCTGAAATCGATGTTTTTCATCTCCATGCAGGCGATCTGCTAGCGGAGCTTGGTTACGATGTCTGACCTGCGCCCAATCATCATCGGCGGTTTTTACCGCTGCGGCACCACGCTCCTGCGTCGGCTCCTGGACAGCCACAGCCAGATCCACTGCCCGCCGGAGATAAAATTCTTCCGTGACCTGCGCCTGGAGTTTCAGGACGACCCCTACGCCCATCTTCGCTTTTTCACCACGGTGCGCAGCCTGCCCGCCTCCACAGAGGATCTGCTTGACACCATCGGACAGGGCTATCTGGCGCTGAGACAGCGGATAGCCGACCGGCTGGGCAAGCCCATATGGGCGGACAAGGATCCGGAGAACGCTCTCTATCTCGAACAATGGCGTATGCTGCTGCCCGCCGGTTTCCGCTACATTCACATGGCACGCTATCCCTTGGATATGCTTGCCTCCGCCAGGGAGGCCGGTTTTGTAAAGTCGCTGCCCTCCGAGCCGGAGGCCGTACTTGATCGCTGGCTGACCAATTGCCGGGCTGCGAGGCATCATATGGAGCAGTGGCCGGATGACAGTCTGCTTTTGCGATACGATGACCTAGTTCGGGCACCGGTGGAAACTCTTCAACACCTTTTCTCCTGGCTGGAATTGCCCTTTGAGCCGGAGATTCTCGATCTGTTCGCCGACCCTGCACGAGGAACCGGCATCGAAGACCAGAAGACCCTGCAGTTTTCTTCCATCCATGGCGCCAGTGTCGGACGTGGGGCACGGGAGTTCCGACCGGATGAGGCCAGGCGGTTGCTTACCTGCTGCCAGCCGGAACTAAAATGGTCAGGCTACTAAGATGGAAAGATGAGACAATGAGCACCGGAGCCAATAAAAAACGCCTTATCGTGGTGCTGGGAATGCACCGCAGCGGTACCAGCGCGATCACCAGCGGTCTTGTTGCCTTAGGGGTCGAACTGGGTGACATCCTGTTGCCGCCGGTACCGGGTGACAATGTCAAGGGCTACTGGGAAGATGCGGAAATCCATGCCCTCAACAAGGATATTCTCGCCTGTCTTAACCGGAAATGGAGCTCGTTGCTGCCGCCGGACGGCACGGTAATGATGGAGAAGATTCCCGCCGAACTGACGGACCGAGCCTTCGACCTGATCCATGCCAGGATACTGCGGTTTCCTGTTTTCGGTCTCAAGGATCCCCGGCTTTGTCTGCTTCTTCCATTCTGGCAGAAGATTTTTCGGGCTTTGGACCTTGATGTCGGATATGTGATCGCACTGCGTCATCCCCTGAGCGTGGCCTGTTCCTTGGCTGGCGGCAACCGGCGGGGAGAGGTGCCGCCGGTAAAGAGTCATCTGCTCTGGCTCTGGCATGTGGTTTCCGCCTTGAAGCATACCGGCGGAGCAAAAAGGGTGGTGGTTGATTACGACATGCTGCTCACCGACCCGGAAAAGCAGCTGCGGCGCATGTCTGCCTCCCTGGAACTGCCTTTGACTGCCGAAAAAACTGCAGAATATGCGGGGCAGTTCCTTGAAACCGGGCTTCGCCACACCTGTTTCGGGATGGAGGACCTGAAAGCGGACGAGAGCACACCGCCATTTCTGGTCAGGGCGTACTCCCTGTTCTCGGGCCTGGCCGATGAATCGTTGGAGGTGGACGCGCCGGAGACCTTGGCCGCCGTGGCCTGCATGGCTGAAACCCTGCAGGATCTGGCTCCTGCCTTCGGTTATCTGGATCAGTGCGAAGATCGGATCTCCTGGCTGAATGCGACGGTTATCCGTCGGAACGAGAGCATCAACCGACTTGAACAGGCCATGGTCGAACGAAGCCGGCAAGTTACGGAACTTGCCCGAAACGTGGAGGAACGGGACCTGCAGATAGCGGCGATTCTTTCCTCAACCAGCTGGAGAGTCACGAAGCCGTTGCGTTGGTTGGGCTTCGGTGGGCCCCGAGTAGTGCGTTTTTCTCGGAATCTGGCTAGGCTGGGCGCAATGACGGTGCGCCGGGTCGGTCAGGAACCGCACAGGATCGGCTACTGGCTGAAAACCGTCTGGAGCCATTTTCTAAACGGTGGCATGCCGGGCCTCCACGATCTTTTTGCCCGCAGCCTGAACGCGCATTTTCAGCCAATTGCCGGAGGGACGGAGAGCATCGAGGAGTTTTCGCGCATCGTGAATCGCGCAGCCGACGGTATGTTCACGCCTGCGGTTCTTCTCATCGCCGAGCTCAGCATACCCCAGTGCAAAAAATACCGTGTGACACAGAAAAAAGAGATGCTTGAATCTCTGGGTTTCCGCTGTTCGATTCTCGCCTGGCAGGATACCGAGACGTGTCTTGGCGCGCTGCAAACCCATAGCGTGGTGATCTTCTACCGGACGCCGGCATTTCCGCAGCTGCTCGCGTTGATAGCCGAAGCGAAGCGGCTGCGTCTGCAAACCTTCTGGGAGGTCGACGATCTCATCTTCGATCGGGCCGTACTGGAAGGCAGTAGCACATTAGCACGGCTCGACGTTGCCGTGCGCAAGGGGCTGCTGGAGGGAGCACATCTCTACCGTGCGGCAATGCTTGCCTGCGACCAGGGTATTGCTTCAACTTCCGGGCTGGTCTTGGCCATGAAAAATGCCGGATTGGCAAGGGTGCATCTCCTGGAGAACGCCCTTGCTCCCCAGACCATGGGGCTTGCCGTCAAACGTCGCCGTTCATCGGAAAGGCCCCGGCAGGACGGATTGGTGCGCATTGTCTACGGCTCGGGCACCAGCACCCATGATTGCGATTTTCTGGAGGTTGCCAAGTCCGTCGCCCAAGTGTTGAAAGATTTTCCCGAAGCACGATTGTTGATAATCGGTTATCTCGAACTGCCCGAGATCCTTTCGGCCTGCTCCGCTCAGATCGAGCGCCTTGAGTTCTGCCCCTATGACGAGTACCTGGCCCGGCTGGGGGCCTGTGACATCAGTCTGGCGCCGCTGGAAAATTATATTTTCAATGATTCCAAAAGCAATATCAAATACCTGGAGGCTTCTATCCTGTCCATCCCTTCCCTCTGTTCGCCGCGCTCCGCCTTCCGGGATGTGATAGTTCACGGTGTGAACGGTTATCTTTGTGAAACCGAGGCAGAATGGACTGAAACGCTTACCATGTTGATCAGGGAGGTGGACTTGAGGCGGCGGATCGGCGCTGCGGCACGCGAAACCGTGCTGGCCCGCTATGCGCCCGACTCCATTGCGGCCCGGCAGTTGGCCCCGATTTTTCCGCTGAATCCGCCTGCACATATAAAACGGCGCATCCTGTCGGTGAATGTTTACTACAGCCCGTTTTCATTCGGCGGTGCCACGGTGGTCGCCGAGGAAATGAATAAAATTCTCAACGGCGGAGACGAATTTGAGATTTTCGTGCTGGCCACCGCGCCAGCATCGGTCGCGGCCCCTTATGCGGTAAAACGCTACGAGGCCCACGGAATTCCGGTTTTTGGCCTTGGCATTCCTGCGCACTCCGAGGCCGTAGAACAATTTGTCAATCCTCATGTTTTGCAGTCTTTTGTTGAGGTGGTTGACGCGGTGCAGCCGGATCTGGTGCATGTCCACTGTCTTCAGACCATTGGCGTTTCCATTCTCGATTATTGTGCCGACAAGGGGATCCCGTACCTGGTCACTCTCCATGACGCATGGTGGCTTTGCGCCCGGCAGTTCATGGTGGATAAAAAAGGAGTCTATTGCGGACAGGAAACCATTGACTTCGGAAAATGCGCCGATTGCGTCGTGTCGTCGGGCCTGTTGCGCTATCGGCGGGAAAAGCTTGTCGCGGCCCTGCATGGTGCGGCCCTGTTGCTTTGCCCGAGTCGATTCACGGCGAATTTTTATCAGCAGAACGGCTTTGCAGAGGAAAAAATAGTCGTCAATAAAAACGGCATAGCCAGGCCGGGTGATCCGGTAAGGCTTAAGCGGCCCGGACCGATTCGGTTCGGCTATGTGGGCGGAAACACGGAGATCAAGGGCATCAGCCTGGTCAAAAAGGTTTTTTGCGGACTCTCTGGAGTGGATGCCTGCCTGGTCGTGGTGGACAACACGCTCAACCTTGGGTTTCGTTCCTATGACCACTGTTTTTTCCGGGGGATCGCCAATGTCGAGATTGTTCCAGCCTATACGCAGGAGACGATTGACGATTTTTTTGCATCCATTGACGTGCTGCTTTTCCCGTCTCAGTGGAAAGAAAGTTTCGGTTTGACCGTCAGAGAGGCTATTGTCAGAAACGTTTGGGTAATAGCGACTGATGCCGGGGGGGCCGTGGAGGACATTCATCCCGGAAAGAACGGTCTCATTGTACCGTTTCATGATACTGGGGAAGGCTTGATGCAGGCTGTCACTAATACGCTGGAATATTTCGCGCGCATTGAGACAGGTGCGGAGATCGATCTTGAAAAGGCCGGGATTCGGTGGTTTGAGGAGCAGGCCCGGGAACTGGCTGGATTTTATCACACAGTTCTTGCCGCAGGACAAGTTCCGGCCTCCCAACAGATAACGCGTCATGGTTGATGTCATGCTCGGCACAAGCCCGATCATAGCCTTGATCGTGACCTACCAGCCCGATCTGCCCGTGCTTGCCGCCCTCCTGGCCGCCGTGCTGCCTCAGGTCGACGCGGTTGTCGTGGTCGATAACGGCTCAAAAATGGATATTGCATCCTGGCTGTCCGGCAACGTGAAAGGCGACAAGGTGCACTGCCTCGGCTTGGGAGAAAACCTGGGCATTGCCGTGGCACAGAATGCCGGGATTGACTGGGCAGAACGGCAGAGAGCAGGATATGTCCTGCTGCTCGACCAAGACAGTCGCCCTGCATCGGACATGGTGGACCGGCTGTTGGCAGCGGCGGAAAAGCTCACAGCCGAGGGTAACCTGGTTGCCGTGGTCGGCCCCCGGCATGAGGATGCCAGGAGCAGGCAACAGCTGCCCTTTGTGCGCCTGCGTGGCCTGCGGCTTGAAATCTGCAAATGCGACCGATCAGGGGACATTCTACCGGTTGACCATGTGATCGCCTCCGGTTCTCTGATCCCCATGACGGTGTTGGCTGCGGTCGGGGGAAAGACCGAAAGTCTTTTCATTGATTATGTAGACATCGAATGGTGCCTGCGCGCCAAAAGTCTCGGCTACCAAACGTTTGTGGCGTGCAACGCAAGAATGGCGCACAACCTGGGCGAAAAGCCGGTCCGTTTTCTGGGCCATACTTTTTCGGTGCACAGCCCGCTCAGGCGGTATTACCAGTTTCGAAACGCCGTCTGGATGGTAAGGCAATCATGGTTGCCTTTTGGCTGGAAATTTGCAATAAGCTGGAAGTTGCTCTACAAGTACGGTATTTATACCTTGTTGGCGAGGCCCTGGCGGACGCACCAGCGGATGATGGCTCTGGGGTTCTGGCACGGTATGCGTGGGTGTACCGGCAGGTGCCCGCTGGATGAAGAAGGGTAGGTAGAAGTCAGAATCCAGAAGTCAGGAGAGAGAAGATACAAGATAGGAGGCAGAAGCCCAGTAACTGCGAAGTTGCCAAGAGCAGTGGATCTCCGTCATCACCGGAATGACAAGAATCAAGAACTTTCATTTATCTGAAAAACAACTTGCTCTAAATAGGTACTCCCCTTATCCTGACTCCTGTCTTCTCAATAAATGGTCTAGGGCGAACAGGTGCTATCCGCAAATAAAAACAAACTGTTTTTACTTTCCTGCCGCGTTATGCTGCTCATTCTGGCTTTCGCCGGGTTGGCGTGGGCCGGGGAAAAGAGCGTCTGCACCCTCTTGTCCAGGGAAATCGCCCCCTTTGTCTCCATGGTCGAAGGCCTTGAGTCTCGGCTCAAGGTTCCTGCCCAGCGTTTTTTTCTTGATGCCAACGGCAGGCCTTACAACCTCGGTGGTGGTGAGGCCAACCTGAACCCCCTGAAGTTCGACGTCCTGGTGGCGGTGGGGCCTGAGGCCCTTCAATACCTGCACGCCGAGGCCGCGGAGCGGCCTATAGTATATGGTATGGTGCTTAATCCGGACAAGGTGCTCGGCCACTCGCTGATTCTTCCCTGCGGGGTGAGCCTGAACATCCCGTCTGAATCGCAGTTCTCTTCCATCATCCGATATATTCCCGCTTTGAAAAGGCTTGGCGTTCTCTTTGATCCTGAAAACAACCAGACCTGGTTCAACAACGCCCTGGAGCCAGCCGACGCCTTGGGTTTTGAACTTGTTCCACTGCAGGTAAAACGGCAGGCGGGCAGGCTGGAGATGGTCGGAGATTTTGCTGGTCTGGACGCGATATTGTTTATCCCCGACAAATCGATCATCTCGAAGGCCGTTATTCAGTATGTCATCAAGCAGGGCTTTCTGCACAAAACTCCGGTAATCGGCTACAATCAGTTTTTTTACGATTCCGGCGCCGCGCTCAGCTTTCTTATCGATTATCGCAAAGTAGGGGAGCAGGTTGCCCGGCAGGTCGAGTTGATCCTTGCCGGGGAGAAATGTGAAGGGGCAGTCGCACCTCATTTCGAAGCAGTTGTTAATGAAGAGGTTTGGCGGGCGCTGAAAAGGCAGGAGACAGGAGCCAGAATTCAGTAGTCAGTAGTCGGGAGTCGGGAGATAAAAGGCAGCAGATTGTAGGATCAAGCCAGAAGGTAAAGGATAGTAGGCAAGGCGAAATGCAGAATGGGGAAATTTTACCGTCTCCTGTCTCCTCTATTTGAAGGACATTAAGAACGATGGATTTATTACACAAAACCGGCTTGGATTCCATCCAGGCGCGTTTAACCGCCATCGCCCTGTGTTTTATTGCCGGTACTTCGATTGCCGTGGGCATTGCCGGGTTCAGGTTGACAGTGAATTTTGAAAACGAGCGGTTCCGTGACCACTTCAACCTGCTGGCCTCCTATCTGGCCACTAATGCCGAACTGGGGGTGCTGCTCGGCAATGAAAAGATGCTGGAGAGTCTGACGGAGAACATGCTTACGGTTCGAGATGTGCAGATTATCGAAATTTCCGGTAAGAACGATGAAATGATTATTCAAAGCGCCCGGGAAGAAGTTCCGGCCAACCTTGGCGTGGTTTCCGTGCCGGTGGTCTCGGCCCCGATGGAATCAGCTGATTCCCCATTCCTGTCGCAGGGCGGAGCCGGTGAGGTGGTGGGGCAGGTCAAGCTTTCTTATTCCCATGCAAGTCTCGACCAGCTCAAGAGACTGCTGGCTATAAGGTTTGTCATAATCTCTCTGCTGTTGGCCATTGTGCCGATCGTTATGTATTGGATGCTGTCCAGGGCAATCAGCGCCCCGTTGCAGGGGATTCTGGCCGTCGCCGCGCAGGTGAGCCGGGGCAGGATGGATGTCAGGGCAAGGGGCGGTTCCCTGCAGGAGACCAGGACCTTGGCCGGGGCGATTAACGAGATGCTGGATGCCTTGGCCCTGCAACGAGAAAAGCTCGATGCGGTGCACGCCGAGATGGCAAGACAGCAGGTGCTGGCCGAAGTCGGCAAGTTTTCCATGATTGTCGCCCATGAGATAAAAAATCCCCTGGCGATCATCAAGGGAAGCTTGGATGTGCTCAAGAAGGATACACCGCTGGAGCCTGAGCTGAAGATTCGGCTCATGGGTTTTCTTGATGAGGAGATTGCTCGTATCAACAAGCTCATTGAGGATTTTCTGCTTTTTGCCCGGCCGCGGCGACCGGCCTGGCGGCAGGTCTCCCTGAAGGGTTTACTTGCCTCGCTGGGGGAAAGGTTCAAGCTGATGCAGGGCGAAACGTTGTTGCATTTTCAGGCACCGGAGGTTGAGCCGGATCTGGAACTTTGCTGCGATCAGCAGATTCTGGAAAGAGCGCTGCTCAACATCGTGCGCAACGCCCTTGAGGTCTCAGGCGTCAACAAGGAGGTTTGGGTTGTGGCGGCCTTGGCGAACAGGTGTCTGACTTTTACCGTGGAGGATAATGGGCCCGGTATTGCCGATGAGGATCTGGAGCGGATCTTTGCCCCTTTTTTCAGCACCAAGTCCAAGGGTACCGGTCTGGGCCTGGCCATTGCCAGGGAGATTGTCGATGCCCACGGTGGAAGTATTTCCGTGACCAACCGGGAAAGTGGCGGGGCGTGTTTTATGGTGAGGTTGCCGCTGGAAAGGGCAGGGTAAGGATCACCACGAAGCACACGAAGAAAAGAAAATGCTGGATACCGGCTTTCGCCGGTATGACGAAATATGATTTACCGTGAAAATAAAAAATCGCACTTTCATGCTCCGTTGTTCCCGCTTGCGGAGATGGGGGTTAGCTCGTAAATACATTTTCATGCTCGGGGGTGACCAAATACCCGGTCATGAGGGTTTAGCAGGATTTCTGCACTGCAAAAGTCTTACGCTTTTTGTATTATAAAAAATCTTCGTGATCTTCGCGGTGCATATACTAAATACGGAATAAGAAGAAACAATGGCACAGATACTGGTTGTTGACGACGAGGAAAAAATCAGACTGATTCTCAATATCATGCTTACCGCAGCAGGCCATCAGGTGTTCGAGGCGGAAAGCGGTCGGGCCGCCCTTGCCGTGCTTGAGCGTGAGGCGGTTGATCTGGTAATATCTGATATGCGTATGGATGAAATGGGCGGTATTGAATTGCTGGCCTCCATTCGCGAAAAAGAACTGGGCTGCCCGTTGGTTTTTATCACGGCATTTGCCACTCTGGAGAGTGCGGTAGAAGCACTGCGCCTGGGAGCGGCGGATTATCTCGTCAAACCCTTTGAGGAAAAGGATGTGCTCCTCGCGGTGGAGCGATCCCTTGGGGTTCGACGGCTTCTTGCCGAAAACATCCGTTTGAAAAAGGAATCTGTTGCGGACGGCCGGACTGCCCCGGGAATTTTCGTCTCCCAGCCCATGCAACAGGTGCATACGATGGCCCTGAAGGTTGCAGCCAGCGAAGCCACCGTTCTGCTCACAGGCGAATCCGGCACCGGCAAGGAGGTGGTCGCACATCTCATTCATCAGGCGAGCAACCGCTGTCATGAACGCTTTGTCGCGGTCAACTGTGCAGCCATGGCCCCGTCCCTGCTGGAGGCGGAACTGTTCGGCCATGAGAAGGGGTCCTTTACCGGGGCGGACAAGGTCAGGGTCGGCAAGTTTGAATTCGCCGGAGGAGGCACACTGTTCCTGGACGAAATCGGCGAGTTGCCCCTTGAGGCCCAGGCAAAGCTCCTGCGGGCCATCCAGGAGAAAAGTTTGCAAAGAGTGGGCGGCAACCAGGAGATCCCCATCCGCTGTCGGCTGGTCTGTGCCACCAATCAGGATCTTGCCAGGCTTGTTAGCCAGGATTTTTTCAGGGAGGATCTTTTCTACCGCCTCGCCGTGTTTCCTATCCACATGCCACCCTTACGGGAACGCAGGCCGGATATTGTCCCGTTGGTCCGGCATTGCATCGAAAAGCTTTCCGGCCGGCCGGTAGCAGGCGAGATCCTCACCCCGGCAGCGCAGAAGCTTCTTGGTGAATATCCTTGGCCGGGCAATATCCGGGAACTGTTTAATGTGGTGGAGCGTGCCATGATCATGAAGGACGGAGCAACCCCGTTTTCCTCGGATGATTTTCCCTATCTCTGCAGCCGGGAGGCTGTACCGTCCACCGGAGATGATGTTTTCAAGGTTCCCGCCATCGGTCTTGACTACGAGGAACTTCAGCGCAGCATCGTGCGTCAGTCCCTGGAGTTGACCGCCGGGAATCAGAGTGCGGCGGCACGCCTTCTCCGGGTGAGCAGGGCGCGCTTCCGCACCCTGCTCAGTCTGATCGAGGCGCAGCCTTCCCCGCCCGGCGGCTCCGGTATCACGGTTCGTGTCCAGAGGATTGTCATCAAGCGGGGAGTGGGGACGAAAGAATGAGGAAGCAGGAAACGGAATAAAGACAAGTTTCTTTTATTCTGAATTCTACAATGAAACAATGATTCAAATGTTAAAATTTATGAACAGATTGCCGATGCTTGCCGGCATCTCTCTGGCCGTCATTGCTCTTTTTCCGGTCATGGCCGGGGCCACCGCTGACGGGATCGATCCCGCCGACGAGACCATGCTCATGTTCGTCGGTGAGACGGCGACGGTGGCGACGGTGGCCTCGCGGCAACCGGAATCACCTGCCGCGGCACCGGCCATGGTCACCGTGGTCGGCCGGGAGGAGATCGAGCGCCATGGCTATCAGACCCTGGCCGAGCTGCTGGCCTTCCAACCCGGTTTCTTCACGGCGACCGGCGGTCGGGGAACGGCCCCCTATTTGCGCGGGCTGCGGGATTCCGTTCTGTTTCTGTATGACGGGGTCCCCATCACCACCGATGTCACCAAGGGATTTGCTCCCCTGGATCAGGAAATCTCCCTCGTTGCTGTGGACCGCGTGGAGATTGTTCGCGGCCCGGGTTCGGTTCTCTGGGGGCCGGACGCCTTTGCCGGGGTGGTCAATATCGTTCCCCTGCGCGGCAGGCAGCGGCCCGGCGTGGAAACCACTCTGCAAGCCGGAACAGATGACCGGCGGGGCGCCACGGTCACCTGGGGAGGCCAGGCCGGTAACGGCGATGCCTTTGTCGCCCTGTCCGGAAACCGCTCGCAGTTTCATCCCTCTGATTTTACCGTGCAGCAGAGCGACGGAACGTCAGCCTCCGATACCGTGGACCTGTCCGATGCCGTTGAGTTGGTCGGCACGCTGCATTATGGCGAATGGCTGCATGTCAGCGGCCGCTGGTCCAATTTTAACCGACGCTACACCATGCGGAATGCCACTGGTGAGATCAGCTGGCCGGGGGAGAAGGAAGCGCCTTTCAATCTGCTCAAGGCAACGGCCAGCAAGATCATCGGCCCTTCCCATTACACCCTTTCCGGTTTTATTCAGGAGCTGGACTACCGGGTGCGGGATGCTGACATCGAAAGGCGACAGCGCAACTTGGTCAATCACCTTGAATTGCTTTGGGACCGTCGCCTTCTCGCCCGCAGCTTGCTTACTGTCGGCGCCTCCTGGCGTCGGAACACGGTGGACGGCGCTCTGATCCGTGACGGTTTTCTGCCCGATTTCCTCGCCCCGGAGGACCCCCTGTTCGTTCCACAGATTGACCAGCAGGATTATGCCAACGAGCTCGTTTCGCTCTTCAGTCAGTTCCGCTGCCAGTGGGCCGGGGCCGAGTGGTGGCTGGGGGGGCGTCTGGACGACCACACCCAGTACCGGTCCACTTTCAGTTACAGCCTGGGGTTCAATCGGCCCTTAGGTGAGGAACTGCGCTTCAAGGCCGCTTTTGGCAACGCCTTTCGCAGTCCCTATTCAAGCCAGCTTTTTGCCGGCGCCTCCTTTGAGCCCGAGTCCATCCAGACGGTGAGCGCCCAGTTTGCCTGGAGCCCCGGAGCGGGCCGCCAGGCGGAGCTGACCTTCTTTCATAGCCGGATCGAAGACCATCGCGTCGAGGATCCCTACGGCGGACTTTCCATTCCCGCCGGTCGCGAGCTGAGTGGCATGGAGCTGGCGGGGAATCTGCCGCTGGGGCAGGCCGTCGGTCTGTTCGGAGACATCTCTCTTGTTTCCGGCGGTGGCGAGGAGCATTTTTCCAGCCTGCTCTTTACCATCATCCGGCCGGATGACAGCCGGATTCCCGTATTTGAGGAGTGGGACGAGCCGGTTGACCAGGGACCGTGCTGGCTTATGAATCTCGGCCTTAACTGGCGGATCGGACCCGCCCACAATCTGCAGCTTAGCGGACGCATTGGCGGCTCAATGGATTTCAGCTACCAGAAAGACGCGGAGGAGGGCAGCTATAGCCACCCGCTGCTGCTGGATCTGGTCTACCGCCGCCCCGGCTTTTCCCTGGATCATGATTCGTTTCTCCTGAAGATCACCAATCTGCTGGACCAGGATTATCTGCAGCCGGATCTTTATGGCCCGGCCGAGGGTGAGCCTGTTTCCGCGTTTCTTGTCTGGCAGTACAGGTTTTGATTCAGGAGACAGGCGACAAGAATTCAGGAGAAAAGGAGGAATTCGGAATTTTGAATATTCATTGGTCGAAATTCGACCGAATTGGTTAAATTCAACCAGTCAAAGTGTAAAGCCAGCTATTTTTTTCACCCATATTCTAACGAATACAAAAAAACGAAATTTCTGATCTTTTCTTCCTTTCGTCTCCCGTCTCCTGTTTCATATCTTTTCCACCTGACTCCTGAATTCTGACTCCTGAATACTTCCTCCTTGGCATCCATTTTGCTAGCTAATCAGGTCCATGAACAAATTGTCTTCGGCAAAAACCATTCTTCCGCTGCTGCTTGCGCTTGCGGCACTGTTTAGCACGGTTCCTGCCGTTTCTGCGGGTGCTGGCACGGAAATCGAGCTTATTGAAGAGGCGCGCCAGCTTTTTGCGCGGATCAACGAGGCTCGGGGCAATCCCCGTGCCGTCATGTCCCGCCTTGGCATCGCGGAGAGCACGGCGAGGGCGGCCCTGGGTGAGAATGGCTGGATAGTTGACCAGGGCTTACCGCCCCTTGTCTGGCAGGATCAGCTCATGATTTCGGCACTACGACATGGACGGGATATGTTCGCAAATCTGTACTATAGTAATATATCCAAGGACGGGCATACTCCGCGGACGCGGATTGTCGATACCGGGTATGCACCGCTGAAAACGGGCGAGGCCTTGACGGCGCTGGCATTCAGTGGTTACCTGGCGACTGAGGATGCCCTGCCGATAATGCTTGACAATCTGCTTTACGATGAACTTACAGCTTCCCCCGAGGCTCGACGGAAGATTTTTTCGCCGGTTTTCAGCGAAGCTGGCCTGACTCTGCTGGCAGGAAGCATCCCTCTGTTCGCCGGGCAACCCCATGTCTATATGTTTGTGGCAGACTTCGGACTGCCCGAGGACCCAAACAATTTTGATCTTCACGATCAGGCCTGGCTGCTCTGGCAGCGGATTAATGAAGCCCGCGGCAATCCCCGGGCGGCTATGGCCCGGCTTGGCGTCTCTGAAACGACCGCCTTCGCCGCATTGGGCAAGGATGCCTGGATTCTCGATCAGGGTCTATCGCCACTGGCTTGGTCCGACCTTCTTCATGCCTCGTCCTTTTCCCAGGCCAACCGGTTGCGCGCCAACTATGCCGAGCCCGCCGAGTACCAGGCCGCAGAAGCGCCGGAAGATCGGATCGACGCCACAGGCTACGAGGCGGATTTGGTTGACGAAATTATCGAAGTGAAGCTTTGTTCCCATGATGAAAGTGGTGATATCGACTCAGCCCTTGCCGACATGGTTGACATACTGCTGCGCGACGAGCTTTCAGGCCTCAGATCGCGCAAACTCTTTTCTCCGTTTCTTACCGAGATCGCTATCTCGGCCATGGAAATCAGCGAAGCATTGCATACCGGACCCAATCTGTTTGATCCGGCCTGGCCGGATGTGTATCTGCTGTCCATGGATCTTGCCAGCCCGATAACGCCGCGCGAATTCGTGGTTGGCCGGGCCGATGCGGGCGATTTTGTGATCCTAACAGATGATGAAACCGGACTGCGGCAGGACTATGCGCTGCTGCCGGGCAACAGTTTTCAGTTTGCGGCCCCGGCAGGAGTTTATTCACTCGTAAGTCTAGATGGGAAGGGCAACGAACTGTCTGACCCGGTAGTCATTGCAACTGATTCTGGCCGGAACAGCTACGTTGTATTACATAAAGATAGGTAAAAAGTAAAAAAAAATGATTTTTCCCTTGCAAGGAGAAAGGGTTTCGTTATATTAATGCAATATTAAATTGCTTAATGAGAAATTCCAAAAAAAACGAGTAAATGAGTCATCTGCTCAACACGACACGGATGGCATTTTGTAAAACAATTTTTTTTTTTGAGATGCGCACAAATTAAGAGCGCTCACTCGTAAACAACAAGAAAGGAGAACAAATAATGGCTACAGCTGCAGATTACAACAACAAGGTGCAAGCTTACTTCGTGGCTACACTCGGCCGCTCGGCCAGTGCCACAGAACTAAGTATCTATAACCAGCTACTGCTGGCTAACAACGGCAATGTCTGGAAAGCTGGTCTGGTCACATATGTGAGCGGACTTGGCGACATGGGAACTGATGTTCCCAGCGCCGCGGACGCAGGCACCATGGTCACCGATATGTATGAGCGGATGACCGGTACCACCTCAACAACGCTGGACATCGATACCTACAATTATTACGTATCCGGGCTGATTTCCGGGTCAATCAAGGCTAAGGGCCTGGCCAATGCCATGTTGAACGATTTGCATTTGATGCCAAAAAATGACGGCACTTACGGTGCGCCTCCTACTTGGGGCGTTGATCTTTCAGCCGAAGTAACCGCCACCGAGTCAACTGCATTCCAGAATAAGGTTTCCGCGGCCAGCAGTTACACTGCCGCTCTTGACACTGCAGCTGAGAATAATGACTTTATTGCCAATCCAGCCAACGCAATCGCCTGGCTGGATGGTGTGACCACCGATGCCTCACTGACCTCAGCACTGCTCACTATTGATGACACAATTTCCGGTACCACAACGACCACTACTGGCCAAACTTATACCCTTACTACCGCTACCGATTCCTTCACCGGCACCGCTGGTGATGATACATTTATTGGTGACCAGGGCGCTTCTACCATCAACGCCTCTGACCAGCTTAACGGTGGGGCCGGCACGGATACTGTAACCCTTTATGGTACTGTTACGGCAGCTATTTTGCCTGCCATGACCAGCATTGAAACCCTGCAGATTGCCGCGGCTGCTGACGCTGCCTTGGACGTCTCAGCCGCTTCCGGCGGTTTCACCCAATTCAATATTCTGAACGCGGCGGCAATCAGCGGTAAAACCATTACAACCGGTTCCGGCGTTAAATTGGGTTTGGCTACAACAAACGGCGCCCAAATGGCCGGTGCGCTGACATGGGCCGCTTCCGCTACCGATACATCGGCAACGCTTAATATGAACGGTTTTGCTTATGTTGCCGGCGCAACGCTGCAGAATATATCGGTCACCGGAGCCGCTCTCACCGCCATGAATTTAGTCTCCCAGGGAGGACATGCCAATAAAATTGCCACATTCGATGCGCCGAATACTGTTCTCACCCATACCATTACCGGTGACCAGGCTCTGACCTATGCAGTGTCCGCTGGTGACGCAGCGATTTTAACCAGTATAAACGGCAGTGGAAATACAGGGGGCAGCTTAGTTGACGCGAGCGCGGCCGCCAATATAGCAGCCTTTACCTTTACCGGTGGAACCGGCAATGACAGTATTAAAATAGCGAATAATCAGTTAGGCACACTTACCGCCGGCACCCAGCTTGCCGGCGGGGCCGGTTCGCTTGACAAAATCGGCACACTCGATACGGCTTTGTCCGTTGCGGAAACCGCCATCCTGAATGCGACCACGGGTTTTGAGATTTTTGGCATTAACGCCGCTATCACCTTGGATGCATCAACTCTGACATCGATTAAACACTTTGCGGTTGACACTACGGGACTAACCGACGTCATCAATAATTTGGCGACCGGCAGCACTACTGATATAAATATTGCTACAACCTCACTGACCCTCGCTCCCGCGGTTGGCGTCACGGATACAACTGTTAATGTTGGCGCCGCTACCACATCAGGTTTTACAGTAGGCACACTGGTAACCACGGGTGTCACCACCGTGACAATGACCTCCAACGGTACATCAGGCAGCACCAATACAATAACCACCTTGACCAACAGCGATAACAGCGTGTTTAATATTTCCGGTTCCGCTAATTTGACCATCACCAATGCTATTGCCGGCACCGTTACCGGTACTAAAATTGATGCCACTTCGCTAACCGGTGTGCTGACTGTTACTGGTTCGGGCCTGGCAGACGTTCTGATCGGCGGTTCAGGCGCTGACTCCATAATCGGTGGCGCAGGCGCCGACACAATGACCGGTAACGCCGGTATTGATAACTTTACGACAGCTACCGCCGATATTGACACAACTGCCGGCGTTGTAACCGATACCATTACCGATTTCGTGACAGCAACCGATAAAATCACTGAAACCAACCTCGCCGCGGGTTCGGCAACAAACTATACCGAGGCCGGCGCCGCAGCAGCTGATCTGGCCACCTTGCTGGCTGCTGCTAATACCGCACTTGATGCCACGGTTCTGTACTATGTCGGTCAGGTTGGCAGCGACAGCTACCTGGTTATTGATACTGACGGTACAGGTTACACCGATGTTATCAAGCTCACCGGCGTAGCTCTGACCCAGATTGCAATGACAGACATCTATTAATTCATAATCCCGCGGGGAACTAGTTTTTTACTGATATTTTCCCGGCGAGACAGTAGTTATAAAACCCCATCCTGTGTTACAGGATGGGGTTTTATTTTTGGATGGTTTTATTTTTGATCCGTACCGGAATAAACAACATCGGACTGGCACTTTTTACAGAAAGGAGGAAGTGGCTGTTGCGCAAACATTGCTGCTCGCACATTTTTCGTTTTTTCACAACTCAGGACGTTTTCGATTGTCGTATTATTGATATTACCCACCACTAACTCACCATCATAATCAAGACAGCATAATGTAATATCCCCATTCCAGAGTATTCCCAAATCACGGAAAGGACGTTGACAGAAACGGTCAGATGCGGATGCCACAATGTCGTATTTGTTGCTCACCATTTTGTTGGCAAATGAAAATCCCTGCCAAAATGAAAGCTCAACATCTCGTTGAAGTATGTATGGATTGCTAGGCAGTTTTGAGCCTTCTGCCCTTTGAAGATAACCATCAATATCACTTCTATGATAAGGTTCCAGACCAAACTCCATTTCAAGAATTTCGATATATTCGTTCCACTCTTGTATGACTTGTTTTATTTGTTTTGTATTTTCAATAATATGTGCTGCAAGATGAGAACCCTTTGTGATCATAATCCGCAGATCAATGTTGTTTTTACGCAGTTCTTTAATGGCGATTCGTCTGACATGGGCACGAATAACCCCCCGAATATTTTCAATGTATTGCTCCCAGTTGATTCCAACTTTACCGCGATGCCTGAACGTCTCCCTGGTGGGTGTCTGCAGGCTTATAATGAGTGTCCCGGACAATGTGTCAAGCAACCGTTTCGTTGTGTCCGTGTTTAACGTGCTTCCGTTTGTCACAAGGGCCGCCCTGATCTTCTTTTCCGCTCCAAGAGAAAGAACCTCAATCAGATTGGGATGTAAAGTTGGTTCACCCATCAGATGAAGGCTGATTTTCGAGACCAGATTTTTTTCCGCGATTTCTTCGTACACTTTTTGGATCAAATCCATATTCATAAAGCCACGTGGTCTCTGCAAGCCATCGGATGGGCAGAAGTCACAATGAAAATTGCATGTGTTTGTTAATTCAAGAAAAATATCCGTCAAACCAGAGGCCAAAGGAATGTCTACCTGCTCGGCAATACCAGTACGGATGGCAAATGCTTGTTGATAATGGAAAACCGATTCCTTAATTGCCTCCTGTCCGCCGAGGGCCTGCAGGGCGCCGGCCAAATTATTATGCGCCTCATCAGACCCTGGGTTGCATGCTACAATTTTTCTGCAATAAGCAACTGCTTCTTCCAATTTTCCTTCCTGGCTCGACATGGAAGCAAGGTTGTTTAATATCTCAATTTGGTCAGGTTGTATTGAGAGCGCCTTTGTGTACGCAGACTTTGCTTCGCGTGTGCGATTCAATGCCTGCAATGCAGTCCCATAGTTTGTCCAAGCTTTCGCAAGTTCTGGCGAAATTACTATGCTTCGCTCAAGTATTTCGATGGCCTCTTGATACCTGCCTGCCAGGCGGTATAGTTCACCGAGATCTGCTAGAATCACCGCATTTTTTGGCTCATACTGGGTGGCCCGCTCCAATGCATTTGCGGCGTTGTCATTTCGCCCCAACTGATGGTAGAGATTGGCGAGCAACTGCCACATGGGAACCAGAAAAGGCTTTTTGCCTAAAGCTATCTTTGCATTTTTTATGGCTGACTCCATATTATTACGACGTATCTCCAATAAAGCCAAGTTGGCGTATGCTTCCGCTATCGGCTCAATATCAATGGCCTGCTCCAGGATCGTTTCAGCTTCTCCATCACACTGTTTAGCCATCAGGGTAGTTGCCATTACAACAAGTGTCCTGGCACATTTGGGTTTTTGCTGTAAAGCTTGTTGAATCAGTGTCGACGCTTGATTGATTTTTCCCTGTTTTAATCGAATAATTGCTAAGGATCTTAATGCAACTGGATTCTGCGGAGATAATTCTAAGGCTTTTTGAGCGGCTTGTTCTGCATCAATCAATCGGTTGAGTTGAGGTAAAACCATTGCGAGCTGTGCCCAGACTTCTGCCCGGTCCGGGTCTTTTTCAATGATGGATCGTGCCGCTGTGGCAGCGTGTTGCCATTGCCCCTTTTCGCGCATAATGTCAATCTTGGCAAGTTCGGAATCCATGCGCCCACAATCGGTAACCGAAACCGGTCGGCGACCTTGTGTAATTCTTCTCTTTAAGTCTCCCAGTGAAGGATGAGTCAGTCCCATAGCCACAGCCAGATTTAATAACGATTCTGCTTCATCCCATGCCTGAAGCCGGATCTCACATTCCGTTAGGCTTAGCCAGTACTGCGCAATGTTCTGGTTAATCTGTAAAGCTGTTTGCAGGAAAGGCAAAGCAGCCTCCGGTTTGTTAATCTGAAGAGCCAGAACTCCAATATTATGATTTGCGTCAGGATGTCGTGGCTGTGTTTGCAAAATGGTACGATAGAGTTTTTCTGCGTCATTCAATCGTCCTGCTTGGTGATGAGCTATGGCCTGCTCCAGGATTTTAGTAATATTCATATCATTAAAAGCCCTTTAGTTATCAGAAGTTGTTGTTAATAAATCAAGTTTCAGGCAACAAGCCTGGCCTCCTCAATAAGACGATCAACCATCATCCGCGCTTTATGAAAAGCGAGGATAGATGAAGTGGGAGGTTTGGCTTTTGGGCACGCGATGTCCGAAAATGCAACCCGTAAGAATCGGCAATGAATGCACCAGAGAAATATAATCGTTGAGATACATCCGATCGATGCCTTCAACTTCGAGCAGGACATGATTCAGCAAGATTTCAGCGCCGTTTCTTGGTATCATTGATTAAGGCTCCAGGTGTGCGACATTTTTTGTCACCAATCACTAAGCGATTCATCACAGGGCAAGTAATATCCATCCCTGTACCACTTAGGGCCTTTTTTTTCATGCTAAACCCTCATGACCGGGTAATAGGTCACCCCCGCGCATGAAAATTTATTCTGTGTAAAGTGGACCCCTGAGTCAAGACAAAAATCCACTGAGTTTAAGCTCAGACCTCCTGATGTCGGCAGTATGACAGCAGCAACTAATTCTTTCTAATGTACTGAAATAGCGTTAAATTGTGTACCTGCTCACAAGTGAGGCCACAAACGACAGCTTCCAAGCAGGATTTCTTCTTGGTACCATTTCAGGCCTGGATGGTGGCAGGAGAATTTTGAAGAAATCTAATATCTATATGACATTGTTGATGAACTCGTAAAAAGTCCCAAAAACGTTTTTTTTGCGTCGTAACTCATTGAGTTAGTGTCATCATTTTTTGAAATTTTGACTTTTTACGAGACCATCATTGTTAATTTTTCAAAAAATAACGATGAGACCACTTTGAAAATCTAGTATCGGACAATAATCTGTCGACATCAGGAGGTCTGAAGCTGCACATTCAACTTCAAGCGCAGCTGAACGGCGCTGCCCCGGTTTAGCATTTGCTGTTACTTCTGATCTTGGCACCGCGGTTGATGAAACCCCTG
>JAHILF010000055.1 GCA_018897105.1 Pseudomonadota bacterium | reverse complement strand
CGTAGACGTAAACAAAATACACAGAGTTTCCAAACCAAGGGATAGGTGTGTCCAGAATCCCTCCAATTTGTTGAATTGGCGGGCCTAACTGCCGCCTATGGGTGTGTAGCGGAAAAAAAGGTTAAGCGTTTGCTTAAATTTCATGTGCTGGAAGACGCTTGGAAGGGTTTTCGGTCGGGCACTACCTATTAATCCTGTGTGCTGCATTTCTCGTAGTGATTGCAACTCTACGTGGTTATCGATGGTATAGAATTCACGACCTCCCTTTTGTCGCACTTAGCGTCGCCTCTGCATCAGATGGTGCAACCTACTCACTTAGAGTTTCTGCGAACATGCAAGTTGGTGACTTTTTGTACGAGTTTCTGAATTTACTTGCCCGAGGACCGGCTCGTGAAAAAGTACAAGCTATGAGGCGCTGGTATCTTCCAATTCTTCAGGTTCGACGAGGAGACACATTCATTGATGTCGACAGCAATTTAACCGTCAGCGACGCAGGACTAAAAGACAAAGATTTTTGCCCGGTGCGTTGTGTGCAGGTTGAGAACTTTAATCGCATTATGTATTCAAGGGTAAGTAAAGAAATCCAGTCAGACGAATCCTAGATGTTCCCCGACAAGTGATGGGACATCTCTGAAGGGATTCCTTCGGCCATTCTCACCGTTTAAGATGGTTGCTTATCCTGTCAGCGTGATGGTGAATATTCCGAAGAATGAAGGAGTTGGGTGTGTAAAAAAGTTAAATATTAGCGACAACAGGGAAGCATGGCAAAGAGAACCTGCCCATTTGTTATTCTGCTGAGGGTAGGATTGTGAGGGGGTGTTCGTATGAGTTTAGTTTTTTTTTGATTGATGCTAAGGTGATACTTGGGTGGGGCAGGGGAGGTGAAAAAAAAGTGGCTCACATAATTCCACACATTTTGTCACACATTCCGGCCAGTCTTTCTTCTTAACTTATTAAAATCATTAAGTTTTTAAAAACTGGCGGAGAGAGAGGGATTCGAACCCTCGGTAGAGCTTTTGACCCTACACTCGCTTAGCAGGCGAGCACCATCGGCCTCTCGGTCATCTCTCCGTAATCAGCGGAAGCAGCAAAAAAATGGCGGAGGAAGTAGGATTCGAACCCACGGAACTTTCGTTCAACGGTTTTCAAGACCGCCGCCTTCAACCACTCGGCCATTCCTCCCCTTGATTTGACCCGTTATTTACCATCTCAAAATTTTCATGTCAATGTTAGATGTTCCTTTCCTGGCTAATGAAGGGAAATTTTTGCCCCTGGAATCTTTGGTATTTTTGCATCAGCCTCTGCAGTTGCGAGAAGGGTGGGCGCTTTTTTTATAAACTGGAGATTGCCGCCAAGGCATCGCTTAGTTTCTCCACAGGAAAGACGGTAAGCCCGGAAAATTTTTCCTGGGGGGCGTTTGCCTTGGGTATTATTGCACGGCGAAAGCCGTGCTTGACCGCTTCTTTGAGCCGCTCCTGGCCGTTGGGGACCGGTCTTATTTCTCCGGCCAGACCGATTTCGCCAAATATTATCAGATCGGTTGGCAGCGGTTTGTCCTGCAGGCTTGAGGTGATTGACAGGAGTATGGCCAGGTCCGCGCCTGTTTCATTGATTTTCACCCCTCCCACCACATTAATGAAGACATCCTGATTATAGGTGATGATCCCGCCATGGCGATGGAGAACGGCCAGAAGCATGATGAGACGATTCTGTTCGATGCCCACTGTGATCCTGCGAGGATTTTCCGCATGACTCTCATCGACCAGGGCCTGGACCTCAACCAGCAGGGGGCGGCTTCCCTCCCAGATAACCATGACAGCGCTGCCCGGCATGGGTTCGGCAAGGCGGCTCAGAAAAATAGCCGAGGGGTTGCTGATTTCTTTCAGGCCATTTTCCGTCATGGCAAAGACACCCAGTTCGTTTACCGCTCCATATCTGTTCTTGACAGCCCGCATGACGCGGTATCTGCTGTCACTGTTGCCCTCAAAATAACAGACCACGTCGATGATGTGCTCCAGCACTCTGGGGCCGGCAATATCACCTGATTTCGTCACATGGCCGACAAGAAAAATGGCTAGATCGTTGTGTTTGGCAAAGTGGGTGAGCTGGGCGGCGGACTCACGGACCTGCGATACACTGCCGGGAGCTGAAGAAGCGGTTGCGGTATGCATGGTCTGGATCGAATCAATAACCATGACCTGCGGTTGGTGCTGATAGGCGGTAGCGCAGATATTTCCCACCTCTGTTTCCGCCATGAGCAAGAGGTGTTGATCGGGCAGACGGAGTCTTTTGGCCCGCATGGCAATTTGCTGGGGAGATTCTTCGCCGGTGACATACAGCACCTTCATTTTTTCGCTGAGTCTGCAGCAGACCTGCAAAAGACAGGTGCTTTTGCCTACGCCGGGATCACCGCCAACCAGAACCACAGATCCTCTGACCAGGCCGCCACCAAGCACCCGGTCAAATTCGGACATGCCGGTGGTGATTCTTGGCGTGTTGCTGAGCGTGACCTGTGAAATCGGTTGAACTGGAGAGAGTGCTCCACTGTATCCATGGTAAGGGGAGGAGGCCGCGGGCTGTTTCTGCTCCTTTATGGTATTCCATTCCTGGCATTCAGGGCATTGACCGGCCCATTTGCTAAAAGTCGAACCGCAACTGTCACAGGCAAAGAGTGTTTTCACTTTGCCTTCTTTCATTTAATTTTCTTTAGTTCTTTTTCCAATTCGTTTAACTTTTTTTTGTAATATCGCAGGCATTTTCTGATGTAGCGGCCATGTTGCCAGCTGGAATCAAGGTCGCCCCGTTCGATTGGGGCGTCTTTGCAGGCAAGTAGATGCAGCGCAGGAGATAGCCGCTTGTTGTTCAGGCAGGCTATTTTGCTTTCGTAATAGAGCTTGTAGGTCTGGATTCGGGCCAGTTCCTTGCTCTTTTCTGTTTTCGTTTGCGCTGTTGGTTCGGTCATATGGTCACCATATCTCACATTATAAATGATGCAAAAAAAAAGCCAACGCTTTATTTGCACTTTGCCGCGGGCTTTCCGAGAAATCGGATAGGCTTAGTTCGCTTTTCCTGGTTTCCGAAAAAATATGTTCAAAAAGAGATGAAATAAGGAGAGGGAGTTGGCGTGCCAGGGCTGGCTTTCTGGCCAACATAACGGAATTATAGGTATTTTTTTCTTAATGTTGCTTGCGGCCCGGAAGTTGCTTTATGTATAGACAAGTCTCAACCATATAAGGGAGGAATGCTATGACACCTCGACAGGCAATCAGAGTTTTAATGCTGAGCCCCATATACTTTCGGCTCGATGTTGCTGCAAGAAGAAAACTTGTGTATGAATTTTGTGCTTTGTATGACGGGCTTGACATATAATTCGATTCGATGATCAACCGGTTATCATGCGCTCGGCAAGCCCGATGATGGGCATGAGTACCTTCTGCAGGAAGCCGGTGTAAAAGAGGGCCAGCAGGATGAGAAAGCCGAATGGCTCGAGTCGGGCAAAGGTGGCTGCCTGGCGGGGCGGCAGGATGCCCATCAGGACCTTGCTCCCGTCCAGCGGAGGAATAGGCAGCAGATTAAAAACCGCTAAGACAATATTGATCCAGATACTCGCCCCCACCATCTGAAAGAGGGGAAAAAGAATGGCCTTGGGGATAAAGGCCGCAAAGAGACTCAGAAGTTCAGCCACAAGGCTGCTGGCAATAGCAGTCATCAGATTTGCCGCTGGCCCTGCCAGCGCGACCCATATCATATCTTTCAAGGGATTTTTGAAATAACGCGGATTGACCGGCACAGGTTTGGCCCAACCTATTTTCATGATGATAAAGGCCAGCACGCCTAAAGGGTCCAGGTGTTTCAGCGGGTTTAAGGTCAACCGTCCCAGGTTGCTGGCTGTTGGATCGCCCAGGCGGTAAGCCACCAGTCCATGGCTGTATTCATGGATGGTGAGCGCGAAGAGAAAGGGCGGCGCCAGTATGATGATCTGTTGTATGATGTTCATTTTGTATCCTTATTTGTCTCTGGAGGCAAAGGGTACTCTCTGCCAAGAAATCTGCACTCGTCCTCCCTGGTGTGCAATTCTCCGTTCAGCTTATTTTCCAGAAGATGATTCAGTATCGTTTGGTATCGTGGTCCTGGCCGGTATCCCAGTTTTTTCAAGTCCTCGCCACGCAGGTAGGTTCTCATGTGGCGCAGTTGGGTTACATAGAGCGAGACAGCCTGTTTCCCCATTTTGTTCCGACAAAGCGCCATGACAAAAAGCAGCCCCTCATGGGTTAACCCCTTGAGCAGCCAGTAGATTTCGCTGGGACACAGGTGCGCGCGTCGTTCCAGGATGCGGACAATCCGTTTTGCCTCAATTTTTTCCCTGATTAAAATCTGGGTGTGTCTTTCCGGTACCTCGAATTTTCGGCAGAATGCGAGCATAGCCCTGGTCTGGATACGGGACATCAGGGCCAGCAGGAAAACAATCCACGGCTGGCAGTTTTCGGAAAGATAGAGGAGTTTGTGCCAGGAGATGGCTCGCTGGGTTTCTTCCAGGATTTGGCTCAGCCGAGGATCGAGGATTAAGGAGTGGTGCAGAAATTTTAACAGGTCGAACTGGGCCATACGCTGGATTGCCGGCAGAGGATTATGCTCGGAAAGAATCAGCTGGATTTCGTGGAAATAGCGGCGTCCGAGTTTTTGGTCAAACAGGTTCATTTTCACTGCGTTCTTCAGCTGCTTTTCCGTTAATTTCCCCAGACTAAAGCCCATGCGCTGCTCAAGGCGAATGGCTCTGAAAATCCGGGTTGGATCTTCAACAAAACTCAAATTGTGGATGATGCGGATTTGTCTGTCTTTGAGATCGTTCTGGCAGTTGAAGAAGTCGACGAGGATGCCGAATTTGTCCGGATTCAGGTAAATCGCCATGGCATTTATGGTGAAATCGCGGCGGAAGAGATCCAGCTTGATGGAGCTTAACTCAACCGTGGGCATAGCCGCCGGATATTCATAATATTCGAGACGGGCCGTGGCGATATCGATTTTAAAACCAGTGGGCAGCTTCACCATGGCGGTATTGAATTTGACATGGGTGCGCAAGGAACCGTCTAAGGCCTTGGCCAGCTTTTTGGCAAAGGTTATGCCGTCGCCTTCGACGACGATATCCAGATCATAATTTTCAATGTGCAGCAGCAGGTCACGGACAAAACCTCCCACGGCATAGGCGGTAAAATGGTTCTCCCTAGCCACCTCGCCGATGGTTTGCAGGAGAATAAGCATTTTCCGGTTGAGTGACTGGCTGAGCAGGTTGGTCAGATTTCTGTTGCGCTCTGCCGATGGCTGACTCTGGGTTGTGTTCAGGCTGGGGAGATAGGTTGGGTCATTGACCAGTAGGTTGAACAGATCCGTTCTGGTGATTACCCCTTGCAGGCATCCCTCTTCCACAATGGGAATGAAGCGTTGCCGGTGCTCTATGATGAGTTCCTGGATATCGCCAAGGGTGGCGGATGGCGGCAGGGTGGCGAATTCCGTGCTCATGAATTCCGTGACAGGCAGATGACCCAGATTATGGAAAATTGCCTTGCTGGCATCCCGCCGTGAAAAAAGCCCCAGGATTTTGCTGTCTTTTATGATCGGCAGCATGGTGATGCCGTAGCGGATAAGTAGGTCGTTTGCCTCTGCTGTCGTCAACTCCGGCCCCGCGGAAATAATGGGCGAGGACATCAGTTCCCAGGCTTTGCTCTCGGGTCGCACATGCTTGTGCAGAAGGCGGATGAGCTTTTCTTCAGCCTCAATCAGGGTCATGTCGTTAATCGTTGCCGCTGCGGCAGAGGCATGGCCGCCACCATTGAATTCCATGGCAATCTTGCCGACATTGACTTCGGGAATTCTGCTTCTGGCAATCAGATAAATCCGTTCTCCCATGCTGGCCAAAGCAAAGATGACGTTCAGGTTTTCCATGCTCATGAACTGGCGGACAATAAGGGAAAATTCATCAACATACTGTCGGCAGGCAATCCTGGTGACGGTAATGGGTATGGACTGGATCGTATAGGTGGTTGCTGACTTGATCAGTTCATGCAGCAGGGAGATATCGTAACTTGTCAGCTCATGGATAATATACTGGGAAACAGTGTGAAGCTCAGCTCCGCACCCCATCAGCCAGGCCATGGCGTGTAAGTCGGCGGGGGTGGTGGTGCTGAAGGTGAAGGAGCCGGTGTCTTCATGTTCCGCCATGGCCAGCAGGGTGGCCTCCTCTTTCGTGATGGAGATGCCTTGTTTCTGGAAGATTTCGATGAAAACAGTGGCGGTGGAGCCGACAGGTCTCACCACTTCCACGTCACCTTTCATATCTCCGGGGGCATCGGGATGGTGGTCGTACAAGTGGATTTGTATGCCGGGATTCTCCAGACATTTGGCAAAACTGCCGATCCGTGATGTCTGTCTGGTGTCGACTACGATTAATTTGGTTACTTTTTCCAGATCAATGTTTTTCAAGCGCTGGAAATCATAGATCATCAGGGACTGCACAAAAAATTTCCGCAGGTTTTTCTCCTGGGATCCGGAAAAGGCCAGAACGGCCTCGGGGTAGAGTTTTTTCGCGGCAACCATTGAGGCCATGCCGTCGAAATCGGCGTTTAAATGAGTTGTTATGACTTCCATCGACAGTTACGCTCCCATGCACGCATAATGCTTGATGTTGCCCGGAAAGTAAAGAATCATGTTGGCGGAGCTTCCGTCACTTTTTCCTGATGCTTCGGGGGTGGAATTTCTGATGGATGGCCTTCAACCGGGAGCTGTCAACATGGGTGTATATCTGGGTGGTGGAGATGTCGGCATGACCGAGCATGAGCTGTACCGATCTGAGGTCTGCACCGCGTGCCAGCAGATGGGTGGCGAAGGAGTGGCGCAGCATATGCGGGCTGATTTTTTTGGCAATGCCGGATTTGTATGTGGTTTCCTGGATGATCTGCCAGAAGCGGAGACGGGTCATGGTGGTGCCGCGGCTGGTAACAAAAAGGGCGCGACTTTTTTTGGAGCTCAGGAGTTTGCCCCTGCTGTTCTGGAGGTAGAAAAGAATCTTGTCCTTAGCCTCCTCGCCAAAGGGGATCAGGCGTTCTTTGGTTCCCTTGCCGATTACCCGGACAAAGCCTGCGTTCAGGTTGAGCGCCATGAAGGGTAGATTGACCAGTTCGGAAACCCGCATACCGGTTGCGTACAAAAGGTGGAGCATGGCCGTGTTGCGGATGCTGAGAGGAGTTTTGTCACCTTGGCCGGCCAGAAGCTTATCCACCTCGGTAACAGAAAGGTTTTCGGGAAGAGTTCGACGGCTTTTGGGGATTTCCAGTATGCCGGTCGGGTCGAGATCAATGATTTTTTCAGCCAGCAGAAAGCGGAAAAAGCCTCTGAGACAGGAAAGGCGTCTGGCATTGCTGCGGTTTGCTATCCCTTTTTTCTTACTGGCGGAGAAATAGTCCCTTATCTGGGAAGAACTTGTTTCCCGCAGTGAAATTTTGATGCTGGCAAGAAAAGAAAGAAATGATTCGAGATCGGCTTGGTAAGATCGTATCGTATTATCTGAAAGCCTTTTTTCGGCAGCAAGATAATGAAGAAACAGGTCCTGGCAGTGATGCAGTTCCGCAGGAAGGATGCTGCCAGGAGACCTGTTCTGATAAAGGGGCGAAGAGGTTGAAGGAGGTTGAAGGATTCCCGGTTTTTTAGTCATCCGAGGAATGCGTGAATTATCCTTCCCGCTCGATGCGGTACATGACCTTGCGGAGTTTTCTTTTTGCTTCCGCTTGTTTCCGCCGTTTTTTCACGCTGGGTTTTTCGTAGTGCTCGCGTCGTTTCAGCTCTTTTTTGATACCGTCAAGCTGCAGTTTTTTCTTAAGCTGACGAATGGCGTATTCGATGTCTCCTCGTACCTCAACCTCGATCATGGTAACTCCGAAAAAATAAATTATGTTAAGTTGTGTAACCTAATACAAAAGGCTTACGCTTTAAAATTCCGTAAACAGATATCTATAATCTACCATCCGTTATTTTGTCAATTGTTTTTTTTGCGTGCCGTTCGGCGGGAAAAATCTTTCCCGGATTGAGAATGTTGTTCGGGTCAAAGAATTTTTTAATGCCGCGCATGACCTCAAGGCTTGCAGCGTCAAGCTCCAGAGGAAGATAGGCTGCCTTGGTAATGCCGATGCCGTGTTCGCCGGAGAGGGTCCCGCCAAGCTTGATTACCTGCTCAAACAGGGCTTTTGTGGCGATTGCCGCCCTGTTGACTTCCTGCGGTTCATTTTTATCAAGCATGATATTGACGTGTATGTTGCCGTCTCCTGCATGGCCGAAGGTGAAAATGGTGAGAGCGTTTTTTGTTGCCAGGTTTTCCACAAAGAAGACCAGCTCCGGAATTCTGCTGCGGGGCACCACCACGTCTTCACTGATCTTGTGCGGTTTTAAATTAAAGGCGGCGGGAGAGACTGCGCGGCGGGCGGCCCACAGGGCGTCAATTTCATCAGCCTTTTCGGCCTGCATGACCGATAGCAGATCTCTTTTCGCTGTGAGAAATTCTTGCAGAGCATCCACCTGGATGGCAACTGAAGGGGCATCGCCATCCACCTCGAGCAGCAACAGGGCTTGTGTGTTCTCGGCGAGGGTAAAAGGCAGCTTTTCTCTGACGATTTGGATTGCAGTGCGATCCATGTATTCCAGGGTACAGGGGCGATGCCTGGTCAGGATCTCGGCAACGAGCGATGTGGCCTGCTTAATGCTGTTGCACAAAATGAGAAACGTTTTTTTGGCGCTGGGATGCGGGATGAGTCTGACCGTTATTTTGGTGATGATACCCAGCGTGCCTTCCGAGCCGATAAACAACCGGGTAAGGTCGTATCCCACCACACCTTTGGCGGTTCTAACGCCGGTTTGAATAACCCGGCCATCTGGCAGGACAACCTCAAGGCCGAGCACATAATCGCGGGTTACCCCGTATTTCACCGCGCTGGGGCCGCCGGCGCATTCGGCTACATTGCCTCCCATGGTGCAGAATTTCAGGCTGGCCGGGTCAGGGGGATAATAGAGTCCTCTCTTTTCCAGTGTTTTCCGGAAATCTCCGGTGATGACGCCCGGTTCAACCACTGCAACCTGGTTTGCCTCATCGATTTCCAGGATGCGATTAAAGCGGCTCAGGGCGATAACCACTCCGCCCGCAACCGGCAATGCCCCTCCTGTCATACCGCTGCCCGCTCCTCTTGGTACCACGGGAAACGGCGTGGCATTGGCCAGTTGCATAATGGCGGTTATTTCGCAAGTGTTTACAGGAAAGACTACGGCTTCCGGCTGGTATTCCCGGCCGGTGCCATCGTAAGAGTAGCAGAGTAGTTCTTCCGGGGCAGTTGTCAGTTGGTCCTTGCCGACAATGCTTTTCAGCTTGTTGATAATTTCACGTTTCATGACCTTGCTAATGTATAATGGAAAATGTAATATGCAAGCCGAAACAGGATCAACAAGGCGAAAAGAGGGAGATTATGACGAATAAATTACGGGTTGCCCTGCTGGCCGGCGGCAAATCCGGTGAACGTGAAGTATCGCTGACCGGCGCACGAGGTGTGCTGGCCGCGCTTGATAAGGAAAAGTATGTTGTGCGGCAGTACGACCCGGCCATTGACCTGGCCAGGCTGGCGGCGGATGCGGCAGGCCTTGATGTGGCCTTTATCCTCCTGCATGGTCCCTTGGGCGAGGATGGCTCCATGCAGGGTTTTCTTGATCTGCTGGGCCTGCCCTATCAAGGATCAGGCGTCCTGGGCAGCGCCCTGGCCATGAATAAAAATCTGGCCAAAATTCTCTACAAACATGCAGGATTGCGGGTGGCAGACTGGCAGATGGCCTCCCGCCGGGATATCGACAGTCCGGAAAATCTCTCGGCCCAACTGTGCTTTCCCTTGGTTGTGAAGCCTGTTGGCCAGGGCTCCAGCCTTGGCATGAGTATCGCCCATGATAATGCTGGGCTTGCCGCAGGTCTCAAGCAGGCCTTTGACTATGGCAGCGAGGTCATGGTGGAGGAATTTATCCGCGGGCGGGAAATAACGGGTGGGGTTCTCGGGAATAATGATTTGCAGGCCCTGCCGCTGGTTGAGATCATTCCAGGCAAAGACTATCTGTTTTTCGATTATGAGGCCAAATACAAGGCTGGTGCAAGCAGGGAGATCTGTCCTGCTGATTTCCCCGAAGAGATAACCCGCAAGGCCCAGGATAACGCCTTGTGTGCCCACCGTGCCTTGCGTTTAAGGGGTTACAGTCGGACGGATATGATTGTATCGGAAGAGGGGGAGGTTTTTGTTATTGAAACAAATACGATCCCTGGGATGACGCCAACCAGTCTCCTTCCTCAGGCCGCACAGGCGGTTGGTTACAGCTTTCCGCAACTCCTTGACCTGCTGATCGGTCTGGCCCTGGAACAGAAATAAGATTACTGCGCCTCGTTTAGGGCTTGACTATCGATTCGCGAGGGTTTGATGGTGTAGCCTGTCACCAGCATACCCAGCGGGGTGCAGACGTAATGCCATTCTATGTCTTCACTGGGATAGACCCATACCCCTTTTGGGGGCGCCCCATCCGCTTCCGGGCTTTTCACCCACATCTGGCCGTTCTCTCGGGTAAACATTGCATGCTCCTCTATGCTGAGTTTTTGTATTTTGTAGAGAGGCAAGAGCAATAAGGGTGCCACTTTGTTGTTTCACTACATTTTTAGATGGTTGTTTCCTGTATAACTAATTGATATGTCAGTGTTTGAGTTGTTTGTTCGTTGGTGTTCTCACTTGCCGCGACCTATGAAATGCGGGAGTTGTTGGGTGATATGCCCAGATAAAAATGATGATTTCGCCATTGGCGCGGGGTAATTTTGGGTAATTTGGCTGATTGTGAGGGGAAGGTGTAGTCGGCCCTTTACTGCAGGGGATAAAAAAAAGGCGGAGCCGAAGGCTCCGCCTGGGGTAAAGAGGAGGATGAAGGTATTTGTTTTATGCTTTTCTGAACTTACGACGCTGCCAAGCGGCCAAGCCGCTGATGCCGGTACCGAAGAGCAGCATGGTTGCCGGTTCGGGCACCGGGGCGGCAGCATGACCATCAATAACGTCGTTGCCGCAGGACATTGTCCAGTGGGCGTCCAGGGCAGCGAAATTGCCGATTGACGTAATGTCGAAGGAGACGATGCGCCAATAGGAATCCAGGGTGCTGTCATAACCTGCCGATGTCGCACCTGATTCTATCTGGCTGCCGCCATCCATGGCAAAGGGATTTGCGGCGGTGAAGTATACGCCGTTATTCCATTGGGTGACCGCATAGAGACCGGAGGCATCAATGCCATCGCTTGAACCAGCCGGGTCGGCATCAACAAGATTTACGTAGTAGTCTTTGGTGAGCAGGCCGAAATCAAAGGCGTACTCATAGCTGGATATATTATTGTCAAAGGAGAGCGCCAGGTCGCCGGCATAATATGCTTTGCCGCCATAGTCAACCCTGCCGGTAACAAGGTTGAATCCGGACTGTAGCCCGATGGAAAGGGTATTGCCGTTCCGTTTGTAGTAAAGATATTCGGCATCAAAATCCTGGCCGCCATAGCCTGGATTGACATAGCCGCTGGGACCGACGTAGTCCTCGGCTGCTATCTGGGTCCAGGTTGAGTTAAAGACGGTGGTGATGGGATCTGCATTTGCTGTCTGGCAGGCCGCACTTGCAATCACCAGGGCGGCAATAACCTGGACTGCGTATTTTTTTGAAACCCACAACATGGTTCTTTTCATTGTTATCTCCTCATCCTCAGTTACCCGACTGTTGAAACATAGTTGTATTATTTTCTTTCAGAGACCCTCATTGTCTCATTAACAGATTAACAAAAGCATTATTCGTGCCAATTAGCGCTGGTGAGACATTTTGCCGCGTTATCGATAGATTGCGGTTTTCTTCAGTGTGGGGTTCTGGTAAGAGGTTGTGAGGTTTCCAATTTTGCGGATCTCGGATTCCGGGAAGACGGAAAAGGGGAGTAAACTGCCGGGGAATGACAAGAGGGCGTTCCCGGTTACCTTTTTTGTATTGGCAAGCGGGAACGCGGTGCTGTTGCAGTGTAATCAGGAAAAGCGATTTTCAAAATAGGGAGCAAGCACTGCCGGGAGTTTGATGGTGCCGTCTTGTTGTTGATAATTCTCGTAAATTGCGGCAAGGGTGCGACCTACAGCCAGGCCGCTGCCGTTTAAGGTATGCAGGAGCGCACTTTTTTTCTCGCCCTTGGGGCGATAACGGATGCCGCCTCTTCTGGCCTGAAAATCGAGGAAATTGCTGCAGGAGGAGATTTCCCGGTATTTGTTCTGGGCCGGCATCCACACTTCGATGTCATAGGTCTTGGTGGCGGAAAAGCCGATATCGCCCGTGCAGAGCACGACAACTCGGTAAGGGAGCTGTAAGAGCTGCAGGACTTCCTCCGCGTCGGCAAGCAGGGATTCGAGTTCGGCCTCGGAGGTCTCGGGCGTGGTGAATTTCACCAGTTCCACCTTGTCGAACTGGTGCTGGCGGATGAGGCCCTTGGTGTCTTTGCCGTATGATCCCGCTTCCGAACGGAAACAGGGGGTATACGCGCAGTATTTGACGGGCAGATCATCGGCGGCCAAGGTTTCGTCCCGGTGGATGTTGGTTACCGGCACCTCGGCCGTGGGGATAAGATAGAGATCCCAGCCCTGGGCATGAAAAAGATCTTCCTCGAATTTCGGCAACTGGCCTGTGGCGGTCATGGTGGCGCTGTTGACCAGAAAGGGCGGCAGAAGCTCCTGGTAGCCGTGCTTCTGGGTGTGAAGATCCAGCATGAAGTTGATCAGGGCACGCTCAAGCCGGGAGGCAAAGCCTTTCAGCAGGGCAAAACGGGCTCCTGATATTTTAGCCGCCCGTTTGAAGTCAAGGGTGCCGTCCGCTTCACCAAGCTCCCAGTGGGCCTTGGGCTGAAAGGAAAAGCGAGTGGGCTCTCCCCATTTTTTCACCTCAACGTTGTCACTCTCATCCTTGCCCACAGGGAGCGAGTCGTGGCAGATGTTGGGGATATCCAGAACGATCTTCTGCAGATCCTCCTCGATGCCTGACAGGCTTCCCTCAATCTCCTTGATCCGGTCATTCACCCGGCGCATTTCCACAATAAGCGTTTCCGCGTCAGCCTGCTGTTTTTTCAAGTCGGCGATCTCCTGGGACACGGTTTTCCGGCGGTTGCGCAGCTCCTCAACTTCGGAGAGGAATTCGCGGCGGTGGCGGTCAATTTCTACAAATTCATCAATACGGCTGTTGGTTATGCCGCGGAGTTTGATTTTATCTTTAACCAGGTCGATATTATCCCGGATAAAACGGAGTTCCAGCATGTTCTCTTATCCTTTTTTGCTGCTTTTCTTGATAGCCATGGCGGCAAAATCACGAAAAAGTCTGAGGGCCTTGATGCGGTCTTTGTTAAGTTTGGGTCTGCCTGCCTTGCGATCCATATAAAGCAGGGCGATGGCCTTGTTATTGACAACGATGGGGAAAAGGTAAATGGTTCGTCCTTTGACCAGGTAATGCATGTTTTCGGGGAAAGCTCCCGGCGCATCAGCTACTACGGCAATATCCTTGCATTGTTTCATGGCCCGCGGAATGACCTGATCCACATTGGCCAGAGGCTGTTCAAAATTGGCAATATCCTGGGCATCTATGTCGCCTAAACCGAAGCGTCCTGCCAGCACGATTTTAGTTGTCTGGATACTCATCACGCAGAGGATTACCCGGTCAAACCCTACTCCCCGGTATATGGCTTCCAGCAGGTTGGCATAAAATTCATTGAGTTGAAAGGAACCCATCAGGGTCTCAGTCATTTCTTTGATAAAGTCGTTGATGGATTTATCGCTGGACGGTAATTCGTCCAGCACCTCAATGTCCTGTCCGTTTTTTTTCCCCTTTTTTGCTGTTTCTTCCTGTTCGCCAGAGGCCGGTTCGCGCCTGGCGGCCTTTTCCAGTCTGCTGTGGATTTTAAGCTTCGACAGACCGAAGCGGATGGAGTCGGAGATGTCCTGGGATGCCTCCACGCCTTTACTTAGCAACGCCAGGGCCTGTTCCTGATTGATGGATATTATTTCAGCATAGTGGTTCAGCAGTTCGCTGGTGTCTTCTTCGTGACAAACCAGCTCGACAAAACGGTTGCTGAAATCGGCGAGATTCTGCAGATATCCTTCAGCATCGTAACTGCTTTTTGGTTTGGCTGGATGGATCTCCATTGAAACCACAACTTTGTGGGAGAGGTTCCAGAATTTGGCTATCTCCTTGCCCAGATCGGCAAAGGTAAGATCTTCGAGAAGTTCCCGTGTGGCGGTTTCTTCAGGGATGCCCAGGAATACATTGTGCTCGATTTTTTTATAGATCTCGGGCATGTATATAAAGGTAATAATTTTGCCGAGATTGTGGAGCAGGCCGCAGATGAAAGCCTCTTCCGGCAGCACATTGAGCTTTTTCTCGCCGGCAAGGTCCCTACAGTGCAGGGCGCTGAGAAAGGAGCGGGTCATCAGTTTGGTGATACCCTCTTTTTCGACCCCGGATTTGATGAAATCTTCAAAAATTGCTATGGCCGTTGCCAGATCGCGCACCGCGTCAAAGCCCAGAATGGTGACAGCCTTGGAGATGGAACTGACTGACTGGCCCAGAGAGTAGTAGGCGGAATTGACAACCTGCAATACCTTGTTGGTCAGGGAGTAGTCCTTCAGGATAACCCGTGACAGGTCGTAGGAGGCGCTGCGGCGACTGTGTACCAGGGAGATGAGTTCCTGCACATTGGTGGACATGGCTGGCAGTTCGCTCATGTTCATCTTGGCAAAGATTTCAGCTAATTTCCCAGACGGTTTGTCTTGCGATTCTGTCATTTTGTGATGATTTGCCGGTTAAATAATTATACCCTGTCCCGATAAAATGGTATTATACGGGAAAAAAAAAAGAATTGCCATATTTTAGGTTCAACATTCTCTGCCGGTAAACCATTCTCCCGCAAGCCGCGAGCAGCCTTCCGGGCAATGATGCCTGATACCTTGCAGATGTCAGGTGGCGCTTGTCCGCAAAGATCAGTCGGGTATTTGTCGGGCTCCTGGTGCCGGCGTGTCAGGAATGGCAGGAAGCGGCGACAATGAGCAACCGCAAGATTCATGTCCCCAAGGGGCAATGGTATATGCAATTTTCTATCATAATAAAAGAGGACAATGAGCGATTCGCCCAAAGCTTTTTTAAAACTTGTTGCCGGTGGAGAAGAACATACCTGGACGTTGGCCGGGAAGAGCACATACCGCGTGGGGCGCGGTGAAGGGAGCGATATTCTCCTGCCCTATCGCTGGGTGTCCCGCCAGCATGCCATGGTCCAGGTGGAGTCGAATTTCAGTCACAATATCGTTGATCTCGGCAGTGCCAACGGCACCTTTGTCAATGGCCGGCGCGTCTATACCCCCACCAAGTTGAACTCTCATGATCATGTCAAGATAGGCAAATCGGAGCTGATTTTTCAGCAGGAGACCCTGCTTTCCCCCCCGTCAGGCGATGAGACAGATGCCACCGGCGATGAAACGGTCGCCTTTCTGCAGAAGAACCATGTAACCATTCTTGTTTGCGATATCCGGCAGTTTACCCCGTTGTCAGAAGAGGTGGGCGCAGGCCCTGTTTCGCAATTTCTGGCTCTGTGGAGCAAGAAGGTGGATGGGGTTGTGCGGAAAAACGGTGGCCAGGTTGACAAGTTCATCGGGGATGCGGTGCTTGCCGTGTGGCCCGAGGGCGCGGATTTCGCCGCCGTGGCCACGGCTTTGCTATCCGCTTTGGAAATCAGTATCCTGACAGGCAAACTCGGCCAGAGTGTGCCGGGTATCGGACGGGAGTTGAAAATCGGGGCCGCCTTAAACAGCGGTGAAGCGGTGATGGGCAATATCGGTGTCGACGGACAACGGGATTTCACCATTGTCGGGGATGTGGTCAATGTGGCCTTCAGGTTGCAGGAAATTACCTCCCGGCAGAAAATAGATGTGATACTCGGGGAAAAGACCTATCAACAGCTGCAGGATGCCTCGTCATATTTTACACCCCAGACGTATACGGTCAGAGGCAAGACGGAATCCGTGCAGACCTATAGCGCATCGTTTGAAACGATCCGGCAATATCTGGGCAAATGGAAATCTTTGCTGAAAAAATAAGCTCGGGAAATGACATTTGTCAAATTGTGTGACATAGTTGGGATAGGAACGGTGGATTCGGAAGATATCCGTCGCATGGGAAGGTGATGTTGTTACCTGTCGGAAGGGAAGCAGAAAGGGATGTCAAATTTTAATTTCGGCGCAGCGGCTGGCAGAGGAGTGTACTATGGCTGTATGGGCAATTAAGCTTCATGACAAGGTTGTTAAGCAGTTTGCCATTGAGGATGGCGAGCGTCTGGTAATCGGCAGAAGTTCTGAAGCAGACGTGGTGGTTGATAATACGGCTATTTCCCGCAAGCATACTGCTCTTGAAAGAAGAAACGGGGTCTATTTTCTGGAGGATCTCGGCAGCCTGAACGGCACCATGGTCAATGGCAAGAAGATCGATTCATGTGTGCAGCTTTTTGATGATGATGTCGTCGAGGTCGGTAAATTCCTTCTGCTGCCTGCCGAGGCGTTGAAGGATGCCAAATTCGTTTCCCAAAGCGCGCCGATGGATTATGGCGATGAAACGGTTTTCGTCAACCGCGGCCCTCGCTCGGACGCTGCCCCGAAGGCCAAAGAAAAAGGGAAAGCCCTCCATCATCTGACGGTGCTCAAGGGCAATGGCAGCCCGGCGGAGGTCCCCCTGCTTGGTCGCAGCAGCGTTAAGATCGGCAAGGACATCAACTGCGACCTGCGGGTATCCAGCTGGTTCGTGGCCCAGGCCCAGTGTTACGTTATCAATCGTGATAAGAAATTTTATCTCGTCCCGCAGCGCAGCTGGGTAAAGACCACTGTCAACGGCATTGCGGTGCGGGAGGAGCGGGAGCTGCTCAAAGGCGATATTATTCAAATTCGCGGAGTACAGATACGTTTTGAATAACGGCCGCATCTTTCACCATTTTTCGCGGTGATGCTGCCTGTGTGCCTGGGTGCAGCGATTGTCCCGCAACATTTGCGGTCTGTGAAAAAAGGTCTTTCCCCACGATGCAGAAAAAATCACTGAAGGTATCTCTTCTCCCTGCATTGACTACCATGCATAAGGTTTTGTGAAATCATGCTCACCCGTTTTTTTAAAAGAGCAAGCAAGGGTTTCAAAGGACAGGAGGCCGCGGAGCCATCACCGCCGGCCGAACTCACCGAGATTCTGTCCGATTCCGCTGCCGCCAATCATGCCAACCACCTGAACTGGCTGCCGGGTGAAGTTGTCCAGGACCGTTACCGTATTGATCGCATCTTCAGCGGCGCCATGGGCAAGGTCTATATTGCCGAACACCTGTCATGGGGCATCTGGACGGCCATCAAGGCGCCCAAACCGGAGGTATGGGCAGACCGTGAAGGTTTGCAGCGCATCCTGACGGAGGCCAACAGCTGGATTCGTCTGGGCCTGCACCCTAATATCGCCTCCTGCTATTACGTCAAGTCAATTGCCGGAATACCTCATATTTTTATCGAATATGTGTCCGGCGGGACTCTTGAGGAATGGATCAACCGGGGACGTTGCCAGGACATGCGAACCGCCCTGTCCATCGCCATCCAGTTCTGTAACGGCATGGAGTATACCCATTCCAAGGGGTTCATCCACCGTGACATCAAACCCCAGAATATTTTGCTCTCCAAAGACGGTCTGGTAAAAATCACGGATTTCGGCATTCTGCGTCTCATTGATGATACAAGCAGTGAGGTTGATGCTCCGCAGAAAAAAGGACAGTCCAGGAACGACACCGTCGGTTTCCGCGGCACCCCCAACTATGCCTCCCCGGAACAGTTGCGCAATGCTCATAAAGTTGACCGGCGGACGGATATTTTTTCCTTCGGCCTCTGCCTGTGGATGATGTTCTGCGGCAAAAGGCCGTATAAACACAATGCCCAGGGGAAGTGCCCCGAACCCGAGCCGGCAAAACCGGAAATTGTCCTGCCTGAGACGCTGAAAGATATTCTGAAAAAGTGCGTGGCCTTTCAACAGGACGAACGTTTTCAGGATTTTACCGAACTGAAGGAGGCCTTGAACCAGGTTTATCTCGAACTTTTTCAGGTGTCATGCCCCTATGCCATTATGGGGAAAATCGATCTGCGCGCCGAAAATATGAATAACCGGGCGGTTTCACTGGCGGAATTGGGCAAATACAAGGAGGCCGCCGGGTATCTTGACCGCACCCTGGAGATCAATGACTCGCTGACCGAGGCTCTCTACAACTCGTATATGATGAAATGGTGCAAAAGTACGGAAAGCCCGGAGCGCCTGCTGCGCCGGATTGAGGCCAGCAAGAAGAGATTTCCCAAGCTCTCCATCTTTGACGATCTTGAAAAGGAGATTGCCGAGAATATCGAGCACGAAGGCGAGGTGCAGAGAAAAGATCGCGACAGGGAGCCCCAGCTGCTGCTCTGTTTTCCCAAGGCACCCATGGAGATATTCCGTGATGCCCAGCTGCGCAGCTCGGTGCATCATAATATTCTTACTCTCCTGCAGAACAGGCGGCTGACGGAATGCTATGATACCCTGCTGGTCAGCTGGAGCAATGAACAGTTTAAGAAAGACAAGTTTTATTACAAGATTTATGAGCAGCTGCTGCCCGAGGGAAGCAAACGGGCGCTGTCCACGGTGCAGAGGCTGGTGACCCATACGGATATCGACGCCGGCCCTGTTTCCTTTCTGGCCAGTCTGCCGGCAAGAAAGCTTGTTTTTTTCGTCACCTCCGGCACCCGAGTTCAGGTGCGGAGCGTGGGAGAGAAAAAAAAGAGTGTGCTTTTTACCGAGACGGCAAAGGCAATTACCGCACTGGCTGCCGGTCTGTCCTCCCTTGCCGTGGGCCAGAAAAACGGTGCGGTCAGGTTCCGTTGTTATAAGAGCGGGGAGCAGCATGAGGTGGCATTCGGCAACAGCGCCATTTTATCCCTGGCCTTCAGTCCTGACGGCAGGCAGTTACTGGCAGGGATGGGGGACGGCAACATCATGCTCTTTGCCACGGCGGATGGCAAACTGAAAAAAGTTGGCCTGTCCGGAGGAGGAGGGGTGCGCGGTCTTGCCTGGGTAAAGGATGGCAATTTTGCCGCCTCCTGTGAGGACGGCTCCCTGCGGTTTTACGATGGCCGCTCAGGGGAGTGCCGACGGGAGATTGAGGCCCATGCCCTGTCGGTGACAACGATGGCGGTAAGTGCTGATGGGGCAAGAATTGCAACCGGCAGTGCCGACCGGTTGGTCAGGATCTGGGATTGCACGGCAGGCCGGTGTCTGCTGACAATCGACGGTCATCAAGACGCGGTGACCGCGGTTTTATTTCTTGAGGACGGGCAGACGATCATTTCCGGCTGCGAGGACGACATCATTCGACTGTGGAACTGGCAGTCCGGTAAATGCAACCAGATTCTTGATGCCCGGGGAGACGGGGTCTGCACGTTGGCGCCGGGACCCAAACCCCATACCTTTCTTTCCGGCCGCCAGGATGGGGCTATTGTCATGTGGAGCGTCATCTATCACCTGGCGTTTGATGATGGGCTGCCCTCGGCATTGCGCAGCCTTTAGAGTTTGTCTGTGAATATTTTTTTGATGGATTCGTAAAAACTGAAAAATTACCACAGAGCTGCCTGACTGTAATAAAAAATGTTTCTCTGTGCGCTCTGTGGTGAAAAAAGACTTTTTTCGAGTTCATCAGTTTTTAATATATGGGAAATTTTACTCCGTAAGGACCCGCAAAAAGGGCATGTGGCCACATATGTCCACCTTCCCTTACCATGGAGGCAGCATGCTGCAGTTTCTTAAAAAATTCTTTGGAGCTCCCCAGAGCAGCCTTGCCTGTTTTGGCCGCACGGATACCGGCATGGTGCGGAAAAACAATGAGGACAATTTTGCCATTCTGGTTGAGCGGAACCTTTTTGTGGTTGCTGACGGAATGGGAGGCCATCAGGCGGGAGAAATTGCCAGCCGGGAGGCAACGGAGTATCTGATAAGCTATTTTTCCGCAGAGAAAATCCGCGAAATACAGGGCAATCCTGCGGCCATCCAGCATGGACTCATCGCGAGCTTTTATAAAACCAATGACAAGGTGGTGGGCATGGCGGCGGAAAATTCGGATCTGCTCGGCATGGGCTGCACCCTGGTAGCCTGTCTGATCGATAACGGTGTTGCCTCTATCTGCCATGTGGGGGATGTCCGCGCCTATCTTGACGATGGCTATATCCTCAAGCAACTCACCACCGACCATTCCCTGGTGGCGGACCAGACGCTGGGGCTGGCGGATGGAGGAAAAGCGGTGGGCCGCAATATCATCACCAGGGGGATCGGTTTTCCTTTTGCCGAAGACCCGGAGTTTCACCGGGTGCCGCTCTCAGCGGGCAATAAGATTCTGCTATGTTCTGACGGTCTGTGGGGCATGGTGAGCGATGAGGAGATGCACAAGACTCTTGAGCGGTCCGGTTCGCCTGAGGAGGCCTGTGATGAACTTGTCCGGCAGGCCAATGCGGCCGGCGGCAAGGATAATGTTACGGCGGTTGTGGTGTTCTGCTAATACGTGCCTGCCCAATTTCGCGGCAGGCACTAATGCAGATGAACAGTCACCTTCTCCCCGGCACGCATCAAACGGCGGTTTGCCGGAATGAGAATGGTGGTGGTGGAAGATTCCGTTAATCCCGCAGGCCGCACACAGAAGAGACCTGAGCGGACGGCGGTGATGCCGCTTTTTAGATTCAGCAGCCCTTTTTTGTGGATAACAATATCCTGTTCCAGCACGGCCCGTACCTTTTCAGGAGCACCCCGTTTGCCCTGGAGGGCGAAAATCGTCGGCCGGACAAGCTCGTTGAACAGTATATGCACCGCAGGCGGTGGTCCGGGCAGACTAAAAAAAAGGGTTTGGTCTCTGACGCCGAAAATGGTGGCGCGCCCTGGTCTTACCTGCAGGGACCGGTAAAGGATTTTTACCCCGATCTTCTCCAGCACCTCCCCCATCAGATCATATTTTCCCGGTCCCATGCCGCCGGTGGTGATGAGCATGTTGGCTTTCCCCGCCTCCTGTAATTGCATGGCGATCTGCTCCGTGTCATCAATCGCCGCGCCTAAATACCGGGAAATCCCTCCCGCCTGCCTGATCAGGCCGTCGAGCATGGCGCGGTTGCCGCTGATGATCTGGCCCGGCAGGGGGCTTTTTTCGACAAGTTCGCTGCCGGTACAGAGAAAGAAGATTTGCGGCCGGGCAAACACCCGGACCTGGGCCATCCCCGAGGTGGCCAGCAGATGCAGATGGAAGGGGGTAATTGTTTCACCTTGGCGGATAATGAGCTGGCCTTTGTTCAGATCTGTTCCCACCTGTCTGATGTAGCTGCCCTTGCGGCCGAATCTGAAAATGGTGACCCTGCCGTGTGCCTCCCGGCACCACTCAAAGGGAATGACCCGGTCGGCGCCGGCAGGAACCGAACCGCCGGTCATGATGCGGATCGCTTCCCCTCTTCCCAGTGAGGAGATTGTCGTGCAGCCGGCCGCAATTTCTCCGACTATGGGCAGTTCCAGGGGGGGCTTAATTCCTGCCAGGCTTTTGCCGTTAACCGCGTAGCCATCCATGGTGGACTGGCAGAAGTGAGGGACCGGTAAGGTGGTCAGCAGATTGCAGGAAGGCCTTCTGTTCAGGCAGTCCTGCAGAGGGAGTGTTTCTTCGTCAACCGGACAGATATGGCTGATGATGAGTTTTCTGGCATCTTCCAGGGAGAGAGGTTCATCCACGTCCGGGCTCTTTTTCCATGAGAAGCTGTAGATCTCCCATGCGGTTAATATTGTGAAAAGTCGTGAGATCACCGGTGATGGCAAGTACCTCCTGCTCGGTCACTTTATGGAGATTCAGCTGTTCCAGGGTGAGGCGTATTTTCCCCATTTTGTCTCGCAGCTGCCGATCAATAACCGGCAGGCAGCTTTTGCGGTAGACGGCATAAAGAGGTTCAGGCCCGGCGGCAAGCCATGGCACGGCGGCGTCCCAGTTGCCGGCAAGATTGCATAGATAGGCAATCAACCTGCTGTCAATGATCGGCATGTCGCAGCCGACAATAAATGCCTGGGGTGTTGCCATAGTATGCAGGGCGGCATGGATGCCAGCCAGCGGCCCGCTGTCGGCATGGAGGTCGCCGATCATCGGCCAGCCGAGAAAGCGGTAGGTGTCCGGTGAATTGGTGACCAGCAGATGCTGCGGGAAGAGGTTTTCCAGGGTCGAGGCCACATGTTTGATGATGTGGGTCCCGTGCAGCAGGGCCAGGGCCTTGTTGCTGCCGAACCTTGTGCTGGCGCCGCCGGCCAGGATAACGCCGGTGGTTTCCGTGCTTATGGTTATCCCGGCTGACATATCAGCCCGGAGGCCAGGTCATTGTGCGGCCGCCCAGAACATGCATGTGGATGTGAAAAACGGTCTGGCCGGCTTCGGCGCCGTTGTTGAATACCACCCGGAAACCATCGCCAATGCCGTTCTCGCGGGCAAGTCTGGCGCCGACACGCAGGACTTTGCCGATGAGCTGCTCGTCTTCGCTGCCCATGGCCCCGGGGCCGGCAATGTGTTTTCTGGGGATGACGAGAAAATGTTTTGGCGCCTGGGGGGAGATATCCCAGAAGGCTATGACGTCATCGTCCTCATAGAGCTTGTTGGCCGGGATGTCACCGTTGATGATTTTGCAGAACAGGCAGCTTGGGTCCATTTGAAACTCCTCGGTTGGGGTCAGAGGGATATGATCTCATACAATTTGGCTGAAATGTACTGAAGCATGGTGCTGATGTCAACATTTGACTGTCTCAAAGCCGGGGACAGAATGATTTTCGCAAAAACCCGCGAAAAAAATTCAGTCCCCTCAGTCTGGAAGAAAAATTAAATCTGTCTCCCGGCCTTTGAGTTATTTGTCCTTGTCAAACAGTTTCGTTGTCTATTCCTGACTCTTAATGATACAGAAGAATCCCAGTCCACCCACAGGTGAGGTGGTAGGGTTTTAATGGACACTTTCTTAAGAGTGGATTTATAGTCCGTGACGAGGTGTTCAACTGAAAAAGAAAAGACAAGTGAAAGAACCGGGTACTGTGATGGCACGGAAGTGCGCCTGTACTGTCATTCTGCGGGCGGCAGGAAAAGGAAAGCGCCATGACCGGGCGCTTTATGGAGAAATTTGAAAGCGGACTGGCCAGGCTCGCCGCTGGTCTGCAGGAGAAAAGTCACGGGATCGGGCAGCACATTACCGTATCGATTTAACCCCGGATGAAACCGGCGCCAAGGTAACCGAGCTGACCTGGGAGAGGGTGCCGGTTGCCGGCACGCAATTGACCCATCCGGGTGTCTACTGCCTGCGAACCAATGAGATGAACTGGGATGAGGCTTCCTTGTGGAAGACCTATATCATGCTGACCGACTTGGAGGCGGTCTTCCGCAGTCTGAAATCGGAATTGGGGCTGCGCCCCATCTACCATCACAAGGAAGACCGGGCCGAGGGACACGTGTTCATCACGGTGCTTGCCTATCAGGCCGTCCAGGCTCTGCGCCGGAAACTCAAGACCCAGGACATCAATGAAAGCTGGGCAACGCTGCGGGAGATTTTCTCCGTGCAGCAGCGGGTCACCGCCACTTCTAAACAGCGGAATGGGAGGACCCTGCATGTCCGCAAGACAACGGTTGCCGAGCCGAAACTGCAGAGACTCTATGATGCCCTGGACCTGACAGCTTCTCCGGTGGGGGTGCGGAAATTGGTAAACTGATGACTAAATACACGAATGTAGTGCCACTACGTTTTTTTTAAAACATGTAACATATTGGGTGTACTGGAAAAATAATTTATATTGTTAAATATGGGTTAGGAGATGTAAAGAAATTATTTGAACATTTTCAATCCCTATCTACCTGAAATAGCTAGATAAATACTGCTAAAATAGCCATGTTATTATTTTACAATTCCTTATTCTCTTTTCCCCTTACCTGAAACCGTTTTGCCCAGTGCAGGAAAAGGCACTGGGGGAGGCGGGGAACAGCATTCGCCACATGTGCAATGTCCATCCTTTTTGTTAAACAGAAGTTTGCTGATCCCTTTTGCCAGAGGTCTTACGGAAAGGAAAAGCAGAATCAGCGCTCCGGCAATCCTTACTTCAACCGGCAACAGTTCTGCAGCCTGCCCAACCGCAGCCTTTGCTGAAATGCCTGCTTGCTGATAAACGAAATCAAGCAACAGTCCACACCCCACACTGACAACAGAAATTGCCAGCAGGTAAAGAGCCGTGGCCCGTTTGCCCAGCAAACCAAGAAGAACCGACATGGAAGTGATATTGGTGGCCGGGCCAACCAGCAGAAAAACCAGCGCAGCCCCGGGACTGACGCCTTTGAGGATCATGGCTGCGGCTATGGGGGTGGAAGCGGTGGCACAGATATAAAGAGGGATGCCGAAAACAAGCATGAGAAGCATGGCCGACAGCCCCCCGCCAAGATAGAGGCTGATCTGCTCATCCGGCACCAGCACCGTGATCAACCCTGCGGCCAGCAGCCCCAGAAAAAACCAGCCGGCCAGATCCCCCCATATCTCGTCTTTTGCATAGCGGAGTCCCGCGGTCATCTTCTCCGGCAAGGAATGATGCGCAGCATGTTCTTCCGGCGGACAATTCTCGCCGCTGCAGCAGTTGTCAACCTGGCAGCGCAAATCCGGTGCTGCCAAACCGGCTGATTGCGGCGGATTCATGATATTTTCACTGAAACCAGCCACCAGGGCCGTGAGAAAGGCAGCCAGCGGCCGGGCGATTGTCATGATGGGATCCAAAAGTGCGTAGCTGATTGAAATGGAGTCCACCCCTGATTCCGGGGTTGAGATGAGAAAAGCTGCGGTTGCCCCATTATTTGCCCCCTGTTTTTTGAGTGAGGCGGCAGCCGGCAGCACACCGCAGGAGCAGAGAGGGATGGGAATGCCGAGCAGGGCAGCATTCAACACGGACCTGAACCGCCCCTTTCCCAGATGGTGCGCCACATATGCCGGCGAGAGAAACATTTTCAGCATGCCACCCACCAGCAGGCCGAAGAGAACATATACCGAGGAATCCGCCAGCATATTCCACGCTTCCCGGATGACTGACAGGGAAAATGATAGTATTTCCATAATATTTATCTTCCTGTGCCATCTTGCCGATAGCTCTTAAACCATTGGCAGACAGTCGATTGCCTCCTGCCGCCTCAGCAAATGTGTTTGCCGGATGTCTGCGGCAATGCCTTACTCCCGAATATGCTCCAGAACCAGATCGGTCACCTGGCTTACATGATCATCAACAAGTCGGTAATAGAGAACCGGCCCCTGGCGACGGTTGGTAACCAGTTGCAACTGCCGCAGCAGGCGGAGCTGATGGCTGACCGCAGACTCGGAAACGGCAAGAAAGGCCGCCAGATCACAGACACACATTTCACCATGCTGGAGTGCCAGAATAATGCTGAGCCGGGTAGTATCCGCCAAGGCCTTGAAAAAATTGGCAAGCCTGTCAAGCTCCTCAGGAGCAAGGGCCTTGCTGCGTGCACCATCAACCCGCTCTTCATGAATAATCCTACACTGACACCGGTCTTCATAATCCGCCATGCACACCACCCTGAAGCACATAATTAATATCTGAGCATATGTTCATATATAATAACACGGGGAAATATTGTCAAGAATGGCGAAAAATACAAACGGCTGGGGGGGGGGTAAAGAATCTATCTTTTCAATGTTTGCGGATCCCGGCCTATGCTGTCGATGGCATACGAGCCCGGGTTGCCGGTAAACGGCAGGGCAAGAAGATGGGGCAGGGTCAGTTTTGCCGCATCCCTGAACTGAGAAAGACCTATGGTCATGCCGTCATGCCCCATGACCGGTTGGGCCCGGTAGGTGCCGAAAAGTCTATCCCACCAGGGGAAATTAAAACCGAAATTACTGTTTGTTTCGCGAATGGTCACAGAATGATGGACCCGGTGCATGTCCGGCGTGACAACCAGCAGACGGAGAAGTGCGTCAAGCCTGCCGGGCAGCCGGATATTGCCATGATTAAACATGGCCGTGCCGTTTAAAGTCACCTCAAAAACAACAACAACCAAAACGGGCAAACCAAGGGCTGCTACCGCCGCCATTTTGATGGCCATGGAAATCAGAATTTCAATGGGATGAAAACGCAGCCCAGTGGTCACATCAATATCAAGATCGGCATGGTGCACCATGTGCAGCCGCCAGAGCAGAGGAACGGAGTGGAACATCAGATGCTGCAGATATATAATCATATCAAGCAACAACACGCCAAAGATCAGGGACGGCCAGAATTTTAACTGCAGATAAGGAAAGAGTCCCCAGCCCTGCCGCTGGGCAGCAGCGGCCACGCCAACAGCCGCCACAGGAACGAGCAGGCGGGCAAACAATGTATCAAGAATAATGATCGACAGGTTGTTAAACCATCTTCCTGCTTTGGAGACGGTAAGCCTGCGCCTGGGGGCTACTCCCTCCCAGATCGCAACCAGAACCAGAATAGCAAAGAAAAAAATAACACGGTATGTTTCCGGTTTCATATCTGAAATCTCACAAGATAAGCTTGCAATGGAATTTTTTGGAACATATTCCCACTCCTGCACAAACATCCATCTCTAAGGTATGGCGGATCAGATGTCCCCTTCAAACAGCAGCTTTGTCCGCCGATGTAACCACAAGGTAACAGCCGCAAAAAATAGGCGTTACCGCACGGTTACAAAAAATACATATCAAGCCCATCCATCATAAAGCACCGAGGCATGGCAAGCAAGACAAATGCATTTATTTGCCACTATTTCAGCTAGATAAGCATCGGACAAAAAAATCGACTCACGAACGGAATACTAATTGCTCTATGAATGTGATAAACTAACCGAGAATTTTGCTAATAAAACCAAAAGGAGGTGATTGAATGGCTTTAGGAGGGACAAAGAGTTCCGGCAGCAAAAAAGCCTGGTGGGTTGGCCTGGGCATGGGCATTATCCTGGCGTTGATTACGGTGTTGGCCTCCGGTTTTATGATCGAAACAACCAATACCGACACCTTTTGCGTCAGCTGTCACGCCATGACGCCATTCCGCACGGCATGGAAGGAATCAACCCATGGCGGCAAAAATCCCCAGGGCTTTGCCGCCCAATGCGTGGACTGCCATCTGCCCCATGGCAATTTCCTGGAATACCTGACCACAAAGGCTCGGACCGGCACCGGCGATGTTATCCAGAATCTGACCTTGAAACCTGCCGAGTTTGACTGGGCGGCAAATGCGGAAGCAAACCGCCTTGAATTCACTTTCGACAGCGCCTGCCGCCGCTGTCACCACAATCTGACCCCCCAGGGAATCAGGTCCGGCGGATTGATTGCCCACCGCTCCTACCTGCTGGGAGAGGTGAAGAAAAGATGCACAGAGTGCCACCCGCATGTCGGCCACAAAGACATGATTGAAGAGGCAAATAAATTTTTCCAGCGAAAATCATAATGGATTTTCGATACGCGAAAATAAGCAAGGAGGAAAAAAATGAGAAAGAAGTTCATCTGCAAAGGGCTGCTCGGCTCGACCATACTTCTTGGCGCCTTTACCGTTTGTGCAGTTACTGCCCAGGCAGCAGAGATGCCCAACCTGGCCCCCAGGGATATAGTCATCAAAAGAGGTATGTCTGAAGAGGCCGCCAAATGTATCGAGTGCCATGCCAATAAAACCCCGGGCATCATCGCATCGTGGAAGCAGGGGAAAATGGGGCATGCCAATATCACCTGCTATGACTGCCATGGGGTTGAAAAAACGTCTCCCATGGCCAGCCAGTGTTCCGGCATTAAAGGAACGAACACCTATATCTCCCCCATGGTTTCATCCAAAACCTGCGAACGCTGCCATCCCGCCGAAGTCGAGCAGTTTCTGAAAAGCGGCCATGCCAATCTTTCCGGCGCCCCGGTCATTGAAAAAGAGAAATTCCAGAAGCTGATGTACCAGCACGAAGGGGGCGGGTTCATGGGCAATGAGATCGGTTCACCAAGCAACCGTGCAGCCCGGGCCTCTGGCTGCCAGATCTGCCACGGCACCCAGGTTGAACTGGGTCCGGACAACAAACCGATCAAGGAAACCTGGCCCGGCGGCGTGGGCACCAGGTATCCTGACGGTTCGGTGGGCAACTGTACCGTCTGCCATACCCGCCATCAATTTTCCATAGCAGAGGCCAGGAAACCCGAAGCCTGCGCCAGCTGCCATCTCGGACCGGATCATCCGGATATCGAAATCTACCTTGAAAGCAAACATGGCCAGATCTTCCAGACCCACGGCGAGGAGTGGAATTGGGATGCCGCTCCTGACACCTGGCAGCCGGGAGATTACTCGGCTCCGACCTGCGCAGTCTGCCATATGAGCGGCATCGGCGAACTATCCACCACCCACAATGTCAACGAGCGCCTCAAATGGGATCTGGTTCATCCCCGCAGTGAGCTGCGAAGCGGGGTCCGGGGCGACGGTAAGAAAGCCGACATATTGATGCGCAAGGTATGCGCCAACTGTCACGGCTCAACCCATACCGATGTGCAGATGCAGACCCTGGACAACGTGGTGGAGTTGTACAACACGTACTATGACAAAGCCACCGAGATGCAGAAGGCCCTGGAGGCCAAGGGATTGCTTGCCAAAGACCCGTGGCAGGACGGCTTCCAGGAACTTTATTACTTCCTCTGGCACCACACCGGCCGCAGGGCTCGCCAGGGCGCCGCCATGAACGGACCGGACTATGCCCACTGGCACGGCTTCTTCCAGATGCAGCAGGTCTACAAGGATATGGTCGCTCTGTACGATTGGCGTATGAAAAACAACAAAATCGAAGAGCTGAGCCATGTGATGAGCACAGCTCCAGATTGATGCTTCATCCTCCACTGCCGCGCACAGCCCGCAAGCTGCCGGCCTCACTCCCTGGCCGGTAGCTCGCGGGCTCACGTATTTTTTGCCGCAGACCGTTTTAACAAGCTTTTCGCTTAAATATCCGGCAATGGGATGCCGGATTCACCTGAGAACAGGGCAAATTGAAAATAAATTCCTATTATTTCTTGAGAGGTGGGCAAATGCAAGCAGCAGAAAATTTTGCGTAACAGCGCCATGGACACGGGGAGGATAAACTGCCAGGGTATTGCGCAACGGACGCCCGCTGCGCAAAAAACTGAAAGGATCTGAAAATAAATCAAGCGGCTTTCGGGAAGTTGTCCGGCTGGTTCCAGACTTCCGGAATCAGTAGCGGCAGACCCCATTTAAGCCTTGCCTTGTCGCAGCGTTCGTTCGGTTCGCCATCGAGCCAGGCGGGCTGAAAATCACGACAAACCGAGGCCCTCTTTTCATATATGTTGCAATGAACTTTTTTGCCGATTATCCCCATCAGCGCTATACAGCGAGGGGAGGGGCCATTGGTCCCCTTCATAACCATCCGGAAATCATTTAATTTTTCCGTCAGCTCGGCAGGCACCCCAGCTTCCATTGCCAAATCCGATTCAGCCCAGTAAAAAGAGGCGCGGAAAAATGCACAGCAGGCACCACAGTCAAGACAAGGATTTACCATATTTTTCTCATAAAGAAACGCCAAGGGAACTTACAGCAGAAAGGAAAACAGGATATTTTGACATTCTTCACGGTAATTGTCAATCTCTTTGATTTGCGCTCTGCCAAATAGCCCATAAAAAAAGGATGCCCGAAGCGGACATCCTTTTTTTCACTTACAGCCGCAAAAACCAGCGGGTTTAGAACTTATGGCATTTCACACATTGATAGCCTTTCTCAAGGTGCTTCTTATGCAGTTCGCTGCCGCTCCAGGATTTGGAACCGTGACAGTCGTTGCACAGATCACTTTTCGGTTTCACCAGACCGGTCGGTTCGCCGGTATGACAGCTCACACATGACAGGTTCCCCTCGCCCTGACCGTCGGCCGCATGGCGCTGATGCACTCCCTGCCAGGAAAGCGATTCCCGCTCATGGCACAGGGTACAGTCCTTAACCTTGGCCGGCCAGGTATGATACCCGAGTTGGCCAAACGGCACCATGCCGGTTCCGTCCGGAGTCATACCGGAGTAATCATGACATTCACCACAGGACGGGGCCATGGATGCCGGCTCAACACCGTGGGTAATCAGCATTTCAGCATCAACATCAACCAGCTGGTAGTTGCCGGTCATGCTCTCTTCTTCCATGCCCTTGCGCACTGCCAGATCGAAATCACCGGTCATGAACATCCACATGATGGCAGGCGGCACGATCTTGCCGCTTTCATGCAGCGGCATAATCGAGAAGTGACGTTTAATCGGCACAATCTTTGATTTACCGTCAAACGGTCCACCGTTAGCCTTGGCCATGGGATAGACGCCCCGCTCATCAGCCGCTATAGTCTGGCCGATGCTGTAAACTTGCGAGGTGCCGTCAAACCACACGTATTCAGGCTTCACATTGTCAGCCTTGACCTCTTCACCGACAAACCCGCCCTGACCGGAACAGAAGGCCGGGTTCCAGGTAGGCTGCAACCAGTCACGCGACATCTCCGTTGCCCCGCCTTTGCCGAATTTGCGGATATGGCAGACCTGACAGACGACCTGGCCTGCGGCATGGCGGTTCAAGGTGGCGTCGCTGTGCGGGGCAGCAGCGTGACAGTTCGTACATTTCGGGTTGGCCGCTTCGGTCTGACGCAGGTCAATACCCCGGCCGCCGATCTTATGGCCCTCAGAGGAATGGCAGGCCGTACAGGTAAGGTCGGCGCCGCCCGGATCAGCAGACATATGCACGTCTTCAGTCACAGTTGGCGCCGCTGTGTTCAGTCCCATATCGCCGCGTTTTGTCCAGTCACCCCCGCCCGCCTTAGCATGGCAACGGAGACAGGACTGCCTGGTGGGCAGATGAACGTTGCGGGCCAGATCCACCATAGTGGTGCCGGCAGGCATCTTGGCATAATCGGGAACAGTGGTGTAATCACCATTTTCATCAACTAGACCGAAGACATAGGTTTTGGTTTCGCCGTTGACATTAACCACGGTTTCGCTGTTATTCGGATCGGCAACAAAGGTCCGCTGGTAGGTATCGTTGTGGCACATGAGGCAGTCAATGTCACCCACGCTCGGCGGATGGGGGGCATTGCCGTCGGCCCTGACATGACAGGTATAACAGGCACCTTTAGAAGAGATGGCATAGGTGCAGAAGGTGTTGATGCCGTTGACGCCCTTGCCGTCATTGCCGGAGATATTGGTCACATCCGGGGTGGGGCCGGACCACTGCATGTGCAGGCTTTCCAGCATATCCTGGGCTTCAATCTCGTGACAGGCAATACAGGTTGACGGACCGTCATAGGAGGTAATGAACGGATGAGTTCCTGTCCCGTCACCGGAACCCTCTGACCCTCCGGAACCTCCACCGGTGATCGTTCCGGTTACGGTAAACGGACTTGTTTTCGTCTGTTTATTCCTTCGGTCCGTGAGATTGCACTTGAAATCCCATTCCCCAGTCATCTCATCTGCCGGAACAGTATAATCAAAGGTGGCGGTACGCCCGTCAATCTGCATCCTCTGTCCTGAGACCAGCACGGTATCCGATGCATCAGTAATGGTGATCTGCGCAGACCTCAAGGTACTTTGCCACTCGCCGATACCGGTGCAGGCAAAACGTACGGTGCTGCCGACAAGTGCCGGACTCGGATTGATAGACATGTCTATACCGCGGTCAGCTGCGTAGCCAGTGCCGGCAAGCAAGGCGAAAGCCGCTGCCGTAAATATCATTTTTTTCATATACCCTCCGGTTATATGTTTTTTTGTTGCCGTAAATACTTATCTTGTGAGTCAAAAGTTCTGTAGGGGTCAAGCGGCCTCCCGTAGTTGCTCCGCCGGGGATGGGTGACGCTTGGCCCGAATTATTCGATAAATCGCGGTATGCTTGAACTTGCGGAAATGATGATAGAACTCGTGCTGGATAACTGTCTTCACCATCTCCTCCGATGG
>JAHILF010000054.1 GCA_018897105.1 Pseudomonadota bacterium | reverse complement strand
TCTCGCCAGTGGTAGCTCAGGAACAGATCGTATTGGCGTGTTTCTGCATGCACCGGACCTACCTTGCTGTTTTCTCTTGTTTTGTTAAAAACAACAAAAGAAATCAACCACTGTTCCTAACAAAAGTCAAGCATGGTTTCTAAATATAGGTTTAACCCGCGCAAGTCCTTTCATCCTGCCAAGATCTTTTCAGGAAATATACGTAACAAAAATGGTCTCATCAAAATTGAAGGTGCCTCCGTATCATCTTAAATCTGCTGATTGTCAGATTTGATGAAGATCAATATTCCCATGCTGTCGTATCGAGTGCCGTTTTTTACAACATTCCATTTTGCACACAAGTTGGCACGATCATGTCATTCCGGTAGATCCTGGATCAAGTCCAGGAAGAATCCTGAAAAATCAATCGATTCCTGGTCGCGCTTCGCTTGCCAGGAATGACGACTTTGTTGGATGTGCGAAATATTACCGCCCCACCCCCTCACCCCTCACGCCACATGAATCTCCAGGGCAATGCCGCCCATGACCTTTTTCGTCTTCACGCTGCGTTTCACCAGATTGACATGGATGACATCACCCTTTTTCGCCTCCTTCGGCACATAGACGCGCAGGCCCAGGAACCGGTGGTGCTGCGGGGCCAGGATCAGCGAGATGCGGGCATCGCTGCGGGCAGGAAACGGCTGGACCTTGTAGGCCGGGAAGAGCACATCGAGATTTCCCGGGTTGCCCGAGGTAATGATCTCATGACGGATACGCTCCGTGATGTTTTTTGCCGCTTCCGTATGCCTGCGGGCAAGGAGATCTTCCACTTCGCGGATATCCGGCTCAGGCACGGGCCTGATGATCTTCTTCAAGGCATGCCTGGAGGTGTCCAGGGAGCGGAGGTAGATGAGTTCCGCCTTGAGGTCCGCGTATTTTTTCATGCGCACCAGCTCCAGGGTATATTTGAGGCTGGCGCTGGACCAGCGGTTGGCCACCACAAAGGGCAGAACAACCCAGGTATCGGGCTGGACGTCGATGATGGTCAGGTTCTTCTGGGCCAGGGCATTCTGTTCCCAGACATGCTTGTTGGACAGGGGATGATTCGAACGTGAAAAAACCGAGGCCAGCAGACAGGAGTGGGTACCGGCCGGCGGCACCAGTGCCTTTGCCCAGCGGGCCTTGACGATGACCGATGCCCCGGGAGCCAGATCAAAGCCCGAGGCGGCGGCGGTTGCCGGCAGAAAATCCTGGGGATAGACGAACTCGACCCCGGCATAGGGTTTGACGTTAAAGGCCACGCTAAAATGATCCACCCTGGTGGTGGTGCTCAGATTGCGCACCCTGGCGTAGATCCAGTTATCAAAGCCGGTAACGGGACTCTGATGGGTGAGCATATCGTCATCGCTGTTGCGCACCCACAGATCCGGGGAATTCCAGAAGGAACCGGATGACCACTGTTCGGTGCCGGTATGGCTGAAATCATCGCGCAGCCAGACTTCCGGGGCGGGCGAGGGATCGACAAACCCGTAGACGAAGCGGTGAAAGGCATCGACGATGAGCGGATCGCCCATCCGGTGCAGCAAAAATTCCTCAATGTCGGTGGTCCGCACCGGTTTGCCGTCACACTGGGCATAAAAATCCTTCATGAGGCCGTCGAGAGCCGCGGTGCCGAAAAAACCGGCCATGCCCTGCCAGAAGGTGGTACCGCTGGAATAGGACAGTCCAGCGGTCTTGCGCACCCAAGGATTCCGGGGGCAGAGCTCCACCGGTGCTGCGGCAAAATCAAAGGGCACACTCACCGGCTCGGTATCGATCTGATAGGAGGTCCAGGCCTCATCCTGCCAGGCATCCGGCTGGCTGGCCGGTTTCAGGCCCCGGCCCCACCAGCTGTGATAGGTCTCGTGCCGCAGCGGCCCCTGGCTGGTGGTGGTCGCACCGTCATATTCCATGCCGCCCAGGTGGATAAAGGCGACAAAACGGTTGCCATGCAGATAGGGGCCGACAGCCGTTTCATTATCCGCCAGATAGGTCTTCAGATTGTTTATCTGAGTGGCGAGATTTGCGGTGTTGGCCAGGGTTTTCCAGGCCTCGATGGTGATTGTGGTCCCTGAGCCGGGCAGCACCACGGTATCAGACAGGGATGTTACCGAATCGGCTGGCCGCACTTCCACCAGCGGCGAAAAGGCGGAGATGACAGCCGGAAAGCCGGCCTGCCAGTGATTGGCGCCAAGGCTGGTGACACTGCCGTTGGTGATGAGGCTATGGGCAACGGAGGTGTTGACGATCTGCAGGGTAAGGATCAGTTCGAACTGGTCAAAGATCAGATTGGCGGGCACCCAGGCCTCCAGATATCTGCCCGGCGCCAGATCGGTGAAACCGAAATTAAAGGTCAATCGCGGCCCGGCCGACCACGCAATCTGCGGCGGGTAGGAGCCGCTCATTGCCGCCTGGGGCAGCCCCAGGCTGTAAGTTATCTGCAGCTCATGGGACGAACCTGCTGCAAGCACCCTCTCCAGCACCCGCAGCTCGGCTCCCGTGCCGCCGCCGAAATCATGAGGCGCGGCCTGGTCAATAGGGATCTCTGCACCATCCAACCAGAGTCCGGTTATGGTCTGCCGGAGATCAAAAATGGGGTTGCCGCTATGCCGGCCCAGCTTGAACTCCAGCAGGGCGCTGCCGGTTCCGGTGGAGGTGTCGGCGTCAAAGGTCAGGCTTGCCGTGATACGACTGATGTCCATTGGCACGGCCCACAGGCCGTCAACCACCTTTGGCCGGGGGGCAAGATGCAGATTGGTGTTTGCCACATCACCGAGTGCGGGCAGCATGTCAAGCAGTCCTGCCAGACCCACGGCGCATTCGCCGTCAGCCGGCTGACAGGTACCGTTGTTGCATTTCAGGATGGCGCGCCAGCCATAGCTTCGCGCCGCAGCGATATGACTTGCGGTCTCGGTGACAAAAATACTCTGCTGGCTGGACTGGCTTTGGCCGGCCTTCTGCAGGGCCAGATCGAAAATGGGCTGAGCCGGCTTGCCCGCATTACCGGCAATCTCGGTGGAGATGGTCACCAGCTCCGGCTCGATAAATTGAAGCAGGCCGAGGCTGTTCAACCGGGCGCGGACCTGGTTTACAGTAGTGCCGGGGGGCTGGTTTGAAAGAAGGCCCAGACGGTAGCCCCTCTGCTGCAGAATCTGCAGGGTATCAAGACAGTCGGCATACAGACGGTCCTGGTTATTTTGATAATAGAGCAGGGTATCGCCCAGGTCAAAAAACAGGGTAGTAGGAACAGCAGCAGTCATAATTTTCTTCTCTCTCTTCTTTGATGATCGCGTAAAAAGTCTGTTTTCACCACAGAGCACACAGAGATCACAGAGAAAATATTTTTATTTTCAGCAAGTTATCTCTGTGGGCTTTGTGCTCTCTGTGGTTAATTTTCAGTTTTTACGAATTCATCTTCTTTCCATAAGGTATTATCAGCAAAGTCTTCTCGGCCGGAAACAGGCAGAGACCCCGACCGGGTCCGGCGGGGCCTCTGCCTGATGCGGTCAATTATTTACGAACTTTTGACTGTCTCGTGAAACCCACTCGACAGCCGTACTGTGCAGATATTTTCTTGATTTATCGTCACGAAAATTTGTTGCCAGGACTTTTTACGAAGCTATTAACTTTTCCGCGCCACCGGTTTCTTGGCGGTCGCGGTCGTCTTCTTCACCGTGGAGGCGGACTTCGCCTTGACCTCGATCCTTTCCCGGATAACCGGCGGTTTAACAATGACAGGCGTTTTTCTCTTTTCCACCACCCGGACCAGCACATCAAAGCCGCCGATGAACTCACCCTTGGCATTGCGCTGGACGAATTCCACGAAGAACTCCTCACCCGGTTTGGCATCTGCCGGCGCCTGTACCGTGACCTTCAGCGTCCGCCGCTGGTGCGGTTTCATGGTATAGACAAAACCCGTGCGGATGCCCGGTTTCAGCATCAGGACGCTGCCCTGCTCCTGTTTGACCATTACGGCATCGCAGCGGGAAAATTCCGCCTGGGATGTGGCAGGCTGTGAGGAAACAGCACTTTGCTTCAGCATCATGGTGGAATCCGGGGCAAGGTCCAGCACAATCTGTTCCCCCAGCGTGGCGCCCGCCACCTCGATGCGGGTGGCCTGCAGGAAACGCACGGCAGGCTGCTGCACGGCCAGCATCTCCTCCTGAACGCTGACCCGCTGCACTGCCAGCTCCCTGGCCTGCTGCAGGAGCTCGCTAATGACATATTCATTATGGTGGGAAAAGAAGACCGCGAGCCCTGGCCAGCGGTCGGGCCGGATTACCTCAAGCCGCACCAGTTCCTCATATTTGAGATGAAAGTTGCTGATGGTGAAATGAAAATCAGCCGAATCACCCGCTACCAGATCGACGACATCGGTGTTGCGCTGACGCAGCTTGCCGTTGCTGGCACCGATGCTGGTCACCCCGGCTGCCACATGGTCAACGGAATTATATATCTCCGCCAGGATACAGCCGTGCAGCGACGTCTGGCCGGCAGGTATGGCCGGGATCAGATCCTTGTCCCAGCGGCCCCAGATGGTGCGCGTCTCGCCGGGGGCCAGGTCGAACTCCGCCACGGCGCTGATGATGTTGTTACGGAAATCCGCCGGGTAGACCGGGGTGGAAAAAGGGGTCTTGAAGCTGAAGTTCACCACCAGCGAGCGGGCCGCCACCGTGCCCTGGTTGGTAATCACCGCGTAGAACCAGTTATCCTGGCCAAACTCCACCTGCTCCCTGCTTCTGATGCTGCTGTTATCCTGCTGGGACCAGAGACTGGTCAGCCGGATATCGGATCCGGCCTGGCACTCGAGGATTTCCCGGTCATGGAATTCGTCTATCATAGGGACGAGGTGCCTGCCGCATTGATCCTCCAGTTCCTCATGGATGTTCATCAGCGCCTCGGCCGTCTCGGGCATGGAGGCGCTGGTGGTGAGCAGGCGGTTGCTGGCAATCATCGCCTTGAGCAGGATGTCCCGCGGCTCCTCCCAGTCGGCCACGGTGGGCGAATCGCCGCCAATGGCCAGAAAGATATTCCACAGGGCGCCTGACCAGATTTCGCTGTTGGGATAAAATGTAGTTTGAGTTGTGGACCCAGGTAGATAAGCCCCAGTTATAAAAGCGGAATAGAGCTTGTCATGGTCGACCCGCCGCAGCCCCCGCAGGCCGTCACCCAGATTATTAGTCACAAAGATCCAGTCCTCCACCACCTGCCGCTGATAGCCGTTGCCGTGCAGGATGTTATAAAGGACCGCCAGCATATCGCAGAAACCCTCTCCGATGGCCCGACTTTCATAGCGGGTGGTGCCCGCCACCGGGTTACCCCAGCCCGGCACCATATCATCCTGAATGGCGTGGCCATACTCATGGGCCATGCAGTCCGCATCTTCTGCCCGGTCCGGCAGGCCAGGGCCGGAATCGGAAAAATGCAGATCCTGGGTTGAGGTCGAATACCAGGCGTAATTATGTGTATTGTCATGGGGGTCGGCATCGATGGCCCGGTTGTTGGCATCATTGATTTCCAGAGTGTCCTGGATGTAACGTTGCAGAGAATCGATATGATAATAGACATTCACCGCCTCGAAATTATCAGCCGTCCGGTCATAGTTGAAACCGGTGGCGCTATTTTCCTGGGGAATGCCGATATTGGGGTTGGCCAGATTGATTATATTACAGAAGGGGCCGCTCAAGGTATAGTTGCCGCCCACCGGTCCGGTGATATTCAGCAGGTTGACATTCTGCTGCTCGCCGTTCAAGGTGGCCTCCGGGGTGGTGCCTTCCCGGATGGTATTGTCATTCAAGGTGACAACCGGGTTGGGGTTAAAGACCATGCCCTGACCGTTAATGACCATGATGCGGTCCTCCAGGGCCAGGACGGCGCCGTTTTCCGCATCCACATAAACGAACCAGTCATGGGCCGGCTGCAGGGTATTGGCAATGACCAGCCAGGCCAGCCTTAAGCCGTCCGCCGTGCGGAAATAAACCCTCTCGGTGCTCAGTTTGCCTTTCGGCCTGATGGTAAAAGTTTCACCCACCGCCCGGCGCATGATCTTCTCCGCTTCGGCCGCCGCTATCTTTTCCTCTTTGGCCGTGGTGATCACCGACTCACGGGGCTGATGGCCGGCGTTGACCCGCCGGATAAAACCGGCCTTGTCCGTGTGCACCACAATCTCACCCCCCACTACCTGCACCCCGTCAATATACTGCTGAAACCGGACATAACTGCCGGTGGAGGTTGTCTTACTCTGCGTAACCTGCAGATCCTTTTTCTCGGTGGACAGGCGAAGCGAGCCGCCCAACTCGGTCAGCAACGCCAGCGCCCCTTTCTCAGGTGTATCCCCCGGCGATACAGCCACCCGGCAATCGATTTTCCTGGGGATGGCCGTTTTCGCATCATACTGAATTCTCGCATTTTTCATAATATCAGCTAATTTCATATGTCAAATTCCTTTCTTTTTTTAAAATAGATACGCCGCTCCCGGGGAAAATAACTGCGGGGCTATCTGTCCCCTGGCGCCCTGCCCGCAAAACTGCAACTCGCAGGAACAGATCTGCAACCCGTCAGGTCTCCGCCATTTCGGTCTGTCGACCGCAAACCACTGGTATAGCCCGGAAATACCCTGGCAACTCATCATCATCGCAACAGTTTAGTCACCTCTATCCGTCCATCTCTCTCCCCTCATTTTGCATACTATTCTCCTTTTCACCTTTCTGTTTTCACCTTTTTCCTCTTCGCGACCGCGTTGCACAAAACCCGGCCCACCTCTGCCCCGTATCTGTATCCAAGATCCGTACCACTAAGAAACAACAAGATAACAGTTTTAATATCAAGAAGTTACATAAACTAAGCTGACATTTTCCAACCCAGACTTGAGGTGACCTGTAACAGTTGACAGCCTTACCGGCATAATGAGCATGGAACAAAGTGACAGTGGAGCATACTCGTGCCGGGCATGTCAGGCAGAGACAAGCCTGGCTGAAAGATGTTACGTAACAATGTTACCTCTGGTTGTTACAGATCAGGAGAGGCAGGGAGATATACCTTGGCAAGGGGGGGGGAACCTGCCCAGGTTTTGCCCGGAGGCAGCTTTTTTAGGCAGAAAAAGTTATTACTGCAAAAATCTCTTTTGTTTTAAAAGGCAATGTCTGGTATTCTAAATAGTTAACGACACCAGAAAAAAATGTGATGTCCTGTTATCCACACAATCTTCAACAAAATACAACGAGTACCATTACGACTTCTTCATCTGTACCAACCACTTGAAGGAGGTACAGACCAAGGCCGGGAATGGGGCAAACAGACCGTGTCGGCCACCGGATTTCCTCCTCCGCAAGCCCAGACCGATGAATAAGAAAATCCCGAAAAAATAAACATTCCGCCAAAAGGCTTAACCCCTGTCCGCGCCGCAACATTAACGCAAGTAAACATAAATGGCTGCATCGTCTACCAATCAGCGCCGCATAAAAAAAAGACCCGTTCTCAGGGCCTTTCTCCTCACGTTTCTGATTCTCATCCTGCTGATCATCGGCTCAGTGGCGACATTTCTCTACATAGAACTGCCCTCCTCCCGCTTCCAGGCCAGGTATCTGACCCGGCTGGTCAGTGAGCTTACCTTTCAAGTGGAAGATGGACCCAGCCCGCTCACCTGTTATCCGGAGTACGGCATCTCGGACACGCGCATGGGCTACACCCGCATTCCCGAATTTCTTCAATCTTTGACGGCCAGGGGGTTCAACGTCGAAAAACAGGCGAGGGTTTCGCCGCGCATGATCCAGTTGCGCCGGCAGCTGGGCCTGTTCCCCACCTATCATGAGAAGGTGCAGGCCGGCCTGACGATCCTGGGCTGCAACAACGAGACCATCTATGCCGTCCGCTTTCCGGAACGGGTCTACCAGGATTTCACCGACATTCCGCCGGTGCTGGTTGACAGCCTGCTGTACATTGAAAACCGTGAGCTCCTCAAATTCCGCTCCCCTACCCGTAACCCGGCCATTGAATGGGACCGGCTGGCCAAGGCGGCAACGGATCGCGCTATCCAGGTTTTCAAGCCGGAACACGATGTGCCCGGCGGCAGCACCCTGGCCACCCAGATTGAGAAATACCGCCACTCCCCGGACGGTATGACCCATAACGTGGCCGACAAGCTGCGGCAGATGGCCTCTGCCTCCCTGCGGGTCTATCTGGACGGCGAAAACACGGTCAAGGCGCGCCATCGCATCGTTAACGAGTACCTCAACACCGTGCCGCTGTCAGCGGCCGGCGGGGTTGGTGAAATCAACGGCATCGGCGACGGCATGTGGGCCTGGTACGGGGTGAAATTTGCCGCCTTCAACCAGGGGCTCAATGCCAAAGAGAGCGGACAGGGGCTGCTGGACAAGGCATGGATGTTCAAGCATGCCCTGAGCCTGATTGTCGCCCAGCGCCGGCCCTCCGGCTTTCTGCTGGCCGACCCCTCTGTGCTGGAAAATCAGACCAACGCCCATCTGCGACTGCTGGCCAGGGAGGGCATCATCAGTCAGGCGTTGCGGGATGAGGCCTTGCAGGTCAAACTCCATTTCGGCACCGACCGGCCGCCCCAGGACACCGGTTCGTTCATCAGCCGCAAGGCCTCCAATGCGGTGCGGCTGCAGCTTTCCGAACTGCTGGGCATGCAGCGTTTTTATGATCTGGACCGCCTGGACCTGACCGTGGTCAGCACCCTGCACAGACAGACCCAGAAAGCGGTGACGGATTTTCTGGTGAAATTGCGGGATCCCGAATTTCTGCAGCAGAACGGCCTCACCGTGCAGCGCATGATGTCCCGGGGCGATCCGGCCAAGGTCATTTACAGCTTCAACCTCCATGAACTGGGGCCCTATGGCGCCATGACCCGGGTGCAGGCTGACAATCTCGACCAGCCCTTTGACATCAACATCGGCACCAAACTGGACCTGGGCTCCACCGCCAAGCTGCGCACCCTGGTCACCTACCTGGAGATCATTGCCAGGCTGCATGAGAAGTATGCCCATCTGGACGCAAAGGGCATGGGCTCTCTGAAAATCAGCCCCAATGACCGGCTCTCCCGCTGGGCGCTGGACTATCTGCTGACCTCCAGCGACCGCAGCCTGGAGGCCATGCTCGATGCCGCCCTGGAACGCCAGTATTCGGCCAGCCCCAAGGAGACCTTCTTCACCGGGGGCGGCAGACACACCTTCTCAAACTTCAGCAGAAAAGACGACAACAGCATCATGTCGGTGAAAATGGCCATGCGCCATTCGGTCAACCTGGTGCTCATCCGCCTGATGCGCGACATCGCCCATCATTACATGCTGCAGGTGCCGGGCTCCTCCGCCCGGATCCTGGAGGACATGGACAATCCGACACGTAAGGAATATCTCGAACGGTTTGCCGATCAGGAGAGCAAGGTGTTCATGCTCCGTTTTTATCATAAGTACCGGGGAAAAACGGCACAGCAGATTCTTGATATCATGCTGGCCGACTTCAAACCCACCCCGCGCCGGCTGGCAGCCATTCACCGCTATCTGGTCCCCGAGGCGACCCTGGCGGAGTTCACCGCCTTCATGGAGAAGCACCTGCCCACCTTCAAGGAAACCGGAACCAAGACCCTGCAGAAGTATTACAACCAGTTCGGGCCGGACAAGTTCTCCCTGGCGGATCAGGGCTATATCGCCCAGGTGCATCCCCTTGAACTGTGGCTGGCCAGCTACATTTCCACCCATCACCAGACCAACTGGACGGAAATCGTGGCAGCCAGCGAAAAAGAGCGGCTGGCGGTTTACAGCTGGCTGATGCGCACCAAACGCAAAAACGCCCAGGACCGGCGCATCCGCAATCTGCTGGAAATGGAGGCCTTTCTGGAGATCCATAAGGACTGGAAGCGGCTGGGTTATCCCTTCAGCTCCCTGGTGCCGTCCTATGCCACCGCCATCGGCTCTTCGGCGGACCGGCCGGCGGCCCTGGCCGAGCTGATGGCCATTCTGGTCAACGATGGGGTGCGGCCCCCTGCCGCCCTGCTTACCTCGATGCACTTTGCCGAGGGAACGCCTTTTGAGGTGCTGCTGCAGCGGCAACCGGCAATTGGCGAACGGGTCATCCCCAGTGAGGTGGCCCGCGCCGTACGCGGCGTGCTGCGTGATATCGTGCAGAGCGGTACGGCGGCGCGCATCAACGGCGCCCTCATGGATAAAGACGGCAACGAGATCCCCATCGGCGGCAAGACGGGCACCGGCGATCACCGCTATGTCACCTACCGGGCCGGCGGCGCGGTCAAGGAATCCAAGGTGGTCAACCGCTCCGCCACCTTTGTATTTTACATCGGCGACCGCTTTTACGGCACCCTCACCGCCTTTGTTCCAGGCTCCGATGCCGCCCATTTCGAGTTTACCAGTTCCCTGCCGGTGAGTATCCTGCGCCTGCTGCTGCCGAGCCTGGAACCGCTGGTAACGGCCCCGGCCATGGAGCCACCGGCCACTGCCAAGGTGGTCGAGCCAGTCAAGTTGGTGGAGACTCCGGCCCCTTCGGCCGCACCACCTGCGGTTCCTGCTGATGCAGAGGAAGAGCCTTTACCGGAAGATCAGCCTGCTCAGGAAGAAGAGCCTCTTCCAGCGGCTGCATCGGCAACTCCATAAAACAGGCCGGAGTTTCAGTACTCCTGAGGTTATTACGTAATTTCAATGAGTTAAGCCGAAATCTTAAATTCTGTCCTGTTACCGGCTTGAGTACTTAGTGCTTGGACGGGAAGTTATTAGCCCATATTTAACAACCAAGGGGGCTTTTTCTGCAATTTTGCTCCATTTTGACAGAAAAAATCAAATGATATCAATAGGTGGTGTTAGGAATTTCATTTGTAGTGCCATAAAATTATTATAGGGTATTGACTTTTCCCCCAT
>JAHILF010000053.1 GCA_018897105.1 Pseudomonadota bacterium | reverse complement strand
GCCTTTTCGCCGGTTGCCTGAGCCCAGGTTCGTCATTCCGGCGAAGGCCGGAATCCAGGTAGTTACGACAATTCTGGACCCCGGCCTTCGCCGGGGTGACGACGAGTGTAGTCAGTTTTTCTTAAGTTAACGGCATTGCGTAGAACTCTGCAAAACTACGGTGCCGATGATAACCATGAAGGTCAGGGGGACAAGCAGAGCTGCTTCCTGGTATCCGCTTTGTTCAAGTTTGATGGCAACAAGGCTGAGATAGCCGCAGCGACAATACCGCGCGGCGCAATCCAGCCGAGCAGGTGGCGTTCAGGCCAGGTCAGTTTTGAACCAAGAGTCGAGACCACCACACTGATGGGGCGGGCGAGAAACTGGATGGCCAGAAAAATGAACAGGACTGACCAGCCAAGGTTGGCAAACATCTGGAAATTCATGCGGGCGGCAAGGACTATAAAAAGTACCGTGATCAGTAAAACGCTGAGGCTTTCCTTGAAGTCGAGAATTTCATCCACAGGTACATCCTTCATATTGGCGAGCCAGATGCCCATGACAGTGACGCTCAGCAGCCCGGACTCTTCCTGCAGCACGTTGGAAACGGTAAATACAAGAAAAACCAGGGCAAGTGTGGCGACGTTATGCAGGAATTCCGGTAACCAGTGACGACGCAGAAGCACTCCGTAAAGATATCCTGCCAGAGAGCCGAGAAACAAGCCCAGCCCGATCAGCCTGCCGAAGGCCAGCAATGTATGACTGACGGCATTGCCGCTGCCTGATATGATGAATTCGTAAACCAGTACTGCCAGGGTGGCGCCGATAGGATCAACGACAATACCTTCCCAGCGGAGGATACTGGCCACAGAGGCGCTGGGGCGAACTGTTCTGAGCATCGGCACGATCACTGTTGGACCTGTAACCGCAGTTATCGCACCAAAAAGCAGAGACAGTTCCCAGGGGAAATGAAGAGCCAGGCGGGTTGCGGTAGCGGTGATCAGCCAGGTAACCAGCACTCCGAATGAGATCAGGTTGCGGACAACCTGCGTCAGGCCTTTGATTTGGTGATATTGAAGCGTCAGACTGCCCTCAAAGAGGATTACTGCGACGGAGAGAGAAATAAAAGGGAAGAGGAGATCGCCGAAAAGTTTATCGGAGTCTAGCAAACCGGTGATGGGTCCGGCAATAATTCCCGCGAAAAGGAGAAAGAGAATAGCCGGTAGTTTTACCCGCCAGGCAAGCCACTGGCAGAGAATACCGGTAAAGATCACGGCTGATACGAGCAATGCCTTGTCAGCGAGGATAGGGGAATCCATTTTTTTTTATGTTGTCGGTTTACAGAGTTGAGCTTGTTACGGTGATGATCGATGATTATCAGTCAACCTGCCGGAATCCATATCATTATCCATGCGATCCAAATGCAGATCCGTCCATGATGCCGGATCGGACAGGGGTTCCAGGTGGGTAAAAACCGTGACATTGGGAAGAGAACGACAAATATCCGCCTCAATGTCTTCAACAAGCCGGTGTCCTTGGTCAACCGTCCAGGTCCCGGGGGTGAGAACATGGAAAGAAACAAACTTGCGGGAACCCGACTGGCGGGTGCGCAGGGCGTGATAGTCTATCTCGGACCGGGTGTATTTTTCGAGGATGCGGCGGATAATTTCCATGTCTTCAGCCGGTATTGCCGTATCCATCAGACCATGAATTGATTTGCGCACGATCCGGATCCCGGTCCAGACAATATTGCCGGCCACGATGATGGCCACCAGAGGGTCCATCCTTTGCCAGCCGGTTAATGCTACACCTCCCACACCAACTAAAACACCGGCCGATGTCCAGACATCCGTCAAAAGATGATGGGCATTGGCTTCAAGGGTAATGGAGTGATATTGTTTTCCGGCCCGCAGCAGAATAAAAGCAACAAAAAGATTGACCAATGCTGCGGCAATTGAAACGCCGAGGCCCAGACCTATCTGCTCAAGGGGTTGTGGAGCAAGGAATCGTTTCGTTGCGGCAATGGAGATGCTGGCTGCGGCAATAAGAATTAATGTTCCTTCAACCCCGCTGGCAAAGTATTCCGCTTTCGTGTGGCCATAGGCATGGTTTTCGTCAGCCGGCAGGGCGGCAACCCGCAACATGGCCAGGGCCATCAACGCCCCGGCCAGGTTGACCAAAGATTCAAGAGCGTCGGACAGCAGTCCGACTGAACCGGTCAGCAGGTACGCCATGGTTTTCAAGGCCATGGTGAAAATTGCTGCACCGATGGACAGCCAGGCGAAATTTGTTAATGAGAGATCTTTTTTTTTCATCTGTGGTGTATTATTTACAGGGAGCGGCTAGCCGCGGAGTGGGCTTCGCGCTGAATTCTAAGCCTCAGCCTCATCACCTGGCTGAACTCATTTATTTTACAGGTAAACTTGAAATCCATAAAGGCCTTTATAGCCAGCGAGATGCGTCGGCAGATGAGATAGCCTGAAGCTCAGGACGTTTTCTGCCCTGAGATGGCTTTAATCGGAAGCCTGACGGTGAATGTGGTCCCTTCGTTTACCTTACTTTCAACGGAAATCATCCCCTTATGGCTTTGAATCGTTTTCAGTGCAAAGGTGAGCCCAAAGCCTGGGCCATAGGTTTTGGATGTAAAAAAGGGATCATAGATGTTTTTCAGCTTGTCTTTTTCTATACCCTTGCCGGTATCTGTAACCTGGATTTCAAAATAACCCTCCGTGACACTGGTGGAGATCTTTAAATCCCGTTTCTCGCCTACCATGGCTTCAATCGAATTTTCTATCAGATTTGAGATGGCCATGGTGATATTTTCCTGGTCTGCATGGATCATGGGAGGGTTTTCCATGAACTGCAAGATCAGTTTAATATGCTTTTTTTCAATCTCATGCTTGTAAATGCTCAAGGCATTCATCGTTATCTCATTGAGGTCGGATGGCTCGGTGTAGCAAAGCGTGGCGCCTTTCAGGGCAATGAGCTCATGCACCATCTTTTCCAGCACCTCAACATTCTTCAGGATGATGTCGATGTATTTGCGATTCTGGGTGCCCTCCGGAAGATTGTCTCTGAGCCGTCGTCCGAAACCGCCAATGGCCACCAAGGGATTTCTCACCTCGTGGGAAACCTCATCGACAAAATGATCCAGGGCGTCAAATTTTTCCTTTTCCGCCAGTTTCTTGCTTTCCGTTTTCTGGGATAACAGGGTTCGGACCCGGGCCATAAGCTCTTTGAAATCAAATGGTTTGGTGATATAATCATCCGCTCCGATATCAAGACCTTTCACTTTGTCCGGGACCTGGCTTTTGGCGCTGAGCATCAGGATAGGGATCTGCTTGAGGGATTCATCCTGCTTGACTCTTTTACATACCTCATAGCCGTCCATTTTGGGCATCATGACATCAAGTACGATCAGATCCGGCACATAATCAGAGACCTTTTGCAGCCCCTCTGCACCGTCATAAGCCTCCGCCGTTTCATATCCCTCGGTCCGGAATCTTTTCCGCAGAAGCTCGACAGTATCGATGTTGTCATCAATGATTAAGATTTTAGTCGTATAGGTCATGAACAAATATAAAAAAAAGATTTACCGAAGATATCGTTTAATCTGTTCGCTGAATTCTCTGATATTGATCGGTTTGGTTATATAACCTTTACAGCCCACACCCAGTGCCTTTTCGCAGTCACCTTTCATGGCATGTGCCGTCAGGGCAATGATCGTTATATCTTTGTAATCCTCCATGTTTTTTAATCTTCTGGTCACCTCGTAGCCGTCAATTTTCGGCATGGAGATATCCATCAGCACCAGATCTGGTTTTTCGGCCATTATTTTATTGAGTGCATCTTCCCCGTCATAGGCTTCAAGCAGATGGTAGTTCTGTTTACCAAGGATTTTAATGACCAGTTCACGGCTGTCCTGGTTGTCATCAACTACCAGGATCTTCTTTTTGTTTCCAGTGTCCGGTTGATCTGCTTGCATATCTTTCCTCAGACATTTCCAAAAGTTATGATAAACTGATAACAGTGAGGAGCGGGCGATAACTTTGCCGGCATCTACATCTTCTTAATAGTATTTTTCAAAGTTTCCAACAAGTCGTCTTCCGCCAGAATGGCTTTATTGAAGGTAGCCTTGATTCGTCCATCGAGTTCTTTTATTTTTTCCTCGCTCAGATCACTGTCTGTAATGAGAACGAGGGGAATATTTCTTGCCGATTCATTTGTCTTGATATACTCAATGACGTCTGAGCCATTCTCATCCGTTTTAATCATCAGATTGAGGACAATCAGGTCAGGTTTGCTCTCGTGAATTGCCTGTATTGCTCCCGTGTTATTGGTTGCTTTTGTTATCTTATAGCCACCCTCATTGAGAACGCGGCCCAAGGTATGCAAAGTGCCCGGTTCATTGTCAACGAGCAGGATATTTTTTATGCTTGTCAGTTTCTCCAGGTTTTTCAGCTTATGCAGCAGTATTTTTTTGTCAATCGGTTTGACCATATATTCGGTCGCCCCCAGGGAAAACCCTATTTTCTTTTCATCAACAATGGACAGGATGATAACTGGAATATCCTGCACAACAGGATCTTTTTTTAATTCCTGCAGGACCTCCCAGCCGTCTTTGCCTGGCATCATGATATCCAGGGTAATGGCCGCAGGCTTGATCTCCCTGGCCTTTTCAACCGCGCCCTCACCGGTATAATGGCCTAAGACGTTATAGTCCTCCCCGATATTTTTCCTGATCAGTTCAATAACCTCCGGGTTATCGTCAATGACGAGGATAGTCTTTTTGATGCCTCTGTCTGCTGCATTAGCTTCCAGGTCCTCATCCTTCCTCTTATGCGGGGCAAATTCTCCGACCACGAGATTTTCGATGATTTCACATGTCTTGCAGTACTCCACCTTTTCAGGCCATTTAGCCACCTCAACCCCTTTGCAGTGAACACCGCAGATCAGCCAGCAGCGTCTTTCCGTATTGCCGTAGGCGGGGCAGCTTGTCTGCCCGCAATGGACATATTCCCAGCATTTGACCCGTTTGCCGAGATAATATGGCTCCTTAAGAAAGAGATCGATAGGTTTCTCAAAGTATTCAGCCAGTTTTTCCGCCATGGCCAGCTCTATGATAGGTTCATTGGATTTTTCCATAACCTTCTTTTGCGCCGGCAGGGTAAAGTAGAATCTGCTTCCCTTGCCGAATTCACTCTCCACCCAGATAACTCCCTTGTGCAGCACCACCAGGCCTCTGGCAATGCTGAGACCAAGTCCGGTTCCTTCATAGGGGCGGCTGGCGGAAACGTTTATCTGGGTAAATTTGTCAAAAAGTTTTGTCATATCATCTTTTTTTATGCCGATGCCGCTGTCTTCCACACATATCTCGACAAACAAGGGGGCTTTATCAGGGGCAATGCCCAGGGTCGATGGTTTGGCGTGAATGGTGATGCCGCCATGGTCGGTAAATTTGACGGCATTGCCCACCAGATTGGTAAATATTTGTTTTACTTTATCCTTATCAATGAAGACGGTAGGGAGATCATCGGCGAAATCAAAATAGAGGTAGAGACCCTTGGCATCCAACACCGGTTGGAAAAAAGTGCTGATGGTGTCTCGCATGGAGGTGAAATCCGTCTCTTGAATGTCGAGTTCTATTTTGCCTGATTCGATTTTCGACATATCAAGGATGTCGTTGATTAATTGCAGGAGATGCTTGGCGTTATTTTCTACCTTCATCAAGCTCTTTTCCTGTTCTTCGTTTATTTCACCGTCAATCCGGTCCAGCAGCAGCTGTGTGTAACCGATGATGGAATTCATGGGGGTTCTGAGTTCATGGGACATGTTGGCCAGGAAGGCGGACTTGAGTCTGTCGAGTTCCCGTAGGTCTCTGATGGCCCGCTCCAGCATGAGGGTTCTTTCCTGCAACATGACTGTTCGGTGCGCCACCTCATGCTCCAGTCCCTTGCTCAAGGAGGAAATTTTTTCGTACGTTTTTTCCAGATTATCCAGCATCTGGTTGGTATGGCAGGCGATTTTGTCCATGACTTCATTGCTTTCATGGTACTCGGCCCGCGCCTGCAGATTGCCGTCCGAGGCCTGTTTCAGGATGACGAGCAGATTCTCGGCCCTGAACTCAAGATATTTGCGCTGCTCTTCCTCCCTTTCGGAGATACTCTGGATATAACGCAGCCGTTCAGCTTCGAGAACATCACTGATATCCCTGAATATCTGCACCGCCCCCGTGATATTGCCCTGGGCGTCTTTCAGGGCGCTGGCACTGGCCATGACGGGAATGAGAGCACCTTCTTTGTTTTCGATGATGATTCTGATATCTTCGACCGGTTCTCCTGAGACAAGACATTTTTTGATGGGGCAGGTAGCGTCACAGGTCTCATCCTGGCAGCAGATATCGCTTTTTAATATCTCTCGGCAGGTTAATTTTCCTTCGGTTTCCTGTTTGCTGTATCCGGTTAATCTGGCGCATGAGCCGTTAATAAAGGTCACAACCATGTTGGTGTCGACGATAACCAGCGGATCGGCAATGGCTTCTTTGAGGCTGTTGGCATATTCAATCTTATCTTTGATGCTTTTCACCATGCTGTTGAAGCTGCCGGCCAGGATACCTATGGAGTCCGAGGAATGAACGGGGGCGGATACGGAAAGATTCCCCTTGGCCAGTTCTTCAGCCTTGGCGGCCAGCTCGGTTATGGGTTTGGTCACCAGTCTGGCCAGCAGGAAATAGATGATGGTAATCAGCAGGCCTATGCCGATGAGGCTTGCTATAATGGTATGATTCCGCAGGGTGGCGATGGCCAGATAGGTGGCATCAGTGGATTGTCTCGTCAACAGCCCGCCGAGAACCTTGCGTGAGTCGCCGTGGCAGTGATGGCATTCCTCGTTATTATAAATGCTGTGGATGGTAACCAGATAATTGACGCCGTCCTTCTCCTCTTCAAAATAGCTTATCCGTGGGGGAACGGCGGTTTCCAGCAGATTTTTCAGGGCAGCCAGGGTCGCCCGATTGCCGGTAAAGGTCGATACCTCGGCCCCGATACGATCTTTATTGGTTGCAAAAACAATGCGCTGGTTAAAATCGCAGATGACTATTTCCGTGTTCTCCAGTTCATCGCCGATATCAAGCAGCTGTTTTTCAACCGAGGGGCTGTCTCCCAGCGCCATGGGATGTTTGATGCCCGCATAGGCCAATGATTTCATATCCTGGCCATAGGTGGTCATTCTTTCCCTGATATGCTCCCGTTGATTGGTGATGCTGAAATAGATGACACCGGCCATGACGATGGTGACGCCGATGGTGAGCAGGGTTTCCAGATGAAGGATCTTTTTGATAATTCCATTCAGGTTGATCATATCAATGCCCTCCGCCATGAATGAGAGGCCTGAATTTGAAGGCCTTTATCATCTCGCTTGTGTGGCACTGATCGCAGATCTGTATGGTCGGATGGCCAATGATCGATTCAGGTTTTGCGTCCTCTATGTGAATCGACCCCGGGCCGTGGCAAACCTCACAGCCGGCATTTTTCAAAAGAGGAGTTTTTTCAACGCTGATAAAGCCGCCCGGTTTCCCATAGCCTGTAGTGTGACAGAAATAGCATTTCTTTAAGTTTTGTTCGTTCAGACCTTTCTGCAGTCTTTCAATGCTTCTATAGGAGTTGCTTTTTTTTGCATAGATGGAGAAGTTGGCATATTCCTTCTCGTGGCAGGGCTGGCAGGAGAGGGAACCAACATAAACTGAGAGGGCAGGGGGAGGCTCTTTTGCTGCGGGACATGGTGCTACACTCACCATGAAGAACATAGATATGATCAGTAATGGTAATGTCGTTATATGTAGATTAACAGCGGAGGGGGATTTCATGCCCGTTCTCCTGCAATTCCTATCCTTTATCCCAGTGGCAGCCGGTACACTGGGTTATCCCGGGCATTAACCTCAATTTGTTTTTGCGTTGCGAACCTTCGGCCGAAGCAGGGTATTTGATAACCCCCAGATCGTGTGGATTATGGCAGGTGGCGCAGACCACCTTGCCTTGATACAAGGGTAACTCGACGCCGATCCTTTGTACAGAGGTTTCAAGCGCTTTTAAGATTTTTGCTGAAGGTTTTACCAGATGACGGCCTCCGGCGGGATGATTCTCACTGAAGCCCGGATGGCAGCCGATACAGTATTCATTGGGGTCAGCAACAATAAATATAACATTTTCCGGGCCGAAAAGATAGATATCCGGCAGGGAGGCGTGACATAAAAGGCACGTTTCTTTCCTGATATGACCATGTTCGTCAACCTGCAGGTGCGGATTCAAACGACGATAGGTCTCCTGCCGGTGGCAGAGAAAACAGAATTCGTTGCGCGACAGTCCGCTTCTACGCAGGAATTTGGGATTTTCCTTGCCCATAGAATCGATATGCAGAGCACTTTCCTGTAGAGATGACAGGTGACAGGTCTCACAGGAGAGTTTCCCGTTCTGCAGAGGCATGTCCAGAGGTATCTTCACGTGTTTTGAGGGAATAATGCCCACCGGATGAATATCAGCCCTGGCAAACTCTGACTTGTGGCAACGGTTGCAGAGCTCGTTGAGATCGCCACTGCCGAGAAGACTCGGATTTCCTTTTGAAGGAGCGCTCTTGTGGCAGGAAATGCACATCAGGTTTTTCCAGTGGGGATTGATATTTCTGGACACCACCGCAAGCTGGAGATACTGCTTGGTGATAAGATGGGTTTCTGCAGCTTTTCCATGATGCATATGGCAGCTTAAACAGTACATCTGCCCCTGCTTCAGGTTGCTTGATGGGTCGATCAATTCCTGGACAAGGGGGTCCGGCAACGGGTCGAGATCCTTGTAATGGTTTTTTCTGAGCGACCAGTGGCAGAAGAAGCATACGGCATCAACTTCGTCCTTGGCCATTTTCCCCTTATTCTTTCTTTTCTCCGGGGTGGCGATATGACAGAAAACACATGCTGTGGTTTCTGAAGTATGCGGGGAAATGCCGGCAAAATGTTCCTTATGACAGATGGAGCATAAATTGTTGCGGATAGTCTGGTGTGAGGTATTGTCCCCTCTGAGAAGATACGGGGTAAACTTATCCTGGTGTATGTAATGACAGGTCAGGCAGACAATTTTCCCCTGATAAATGCCATTACCCAGGGGCAGGGTGAAATGATCCAGCCCGGCGAACTGATTAATCGGCTCTATCCCCAGCGGGTGAAGATTTGCTCCGGCATGGCACATCTCGCAGAGACTGATGCTGTCAGCGGTAATCAGAGTCTCTTGGGTTTTGCCGTCCTTACCCTGAATATGGCATTTGTTGCAGGCCATGACATGGGGGTTGTCGATGGTTTCAATAGGGGGGGAGGGGATGGTCAAGCCGTCATTTGTTCTGTGCAATCCTCTGCCGGGTGAAATGGTTACAGATTCAGCTGAAATTGCCGTTGGAAAACTAGATATGAGTGTTACTGCCAGAAAAAAGAGCGATGCGATGCAGAAACGGCCCATTTTATTTTACCCCGTTGTTCTCTTTGTCCTCGCCGCCGGCAGGTTGTCTTTGGGTATCAGACTCAACTTGGTCGGCGGAGGGCATCGAAATCCCTAAAATACTCTTTTTCTCGTTGGCGTTATGGTAAAATCTATACAGTAAAAGGGTTTTAATGCCATGGCACGCATAACACAATTCATTTCTTGCACCCTTTCTGAGAAAACTGTTTACAACGGTGCCCTCAATGATTTTCCCTGACCCGGCGGTTTCATCGTTTGCGTCCCAGATATGCGGATCATGGCAGGTTGAACAGGTTATCTCCCCGGAAACGGCCTTCGTGCCTTCTTTAGTATATAATGGAATGGGATCAGGCGCCGGTCCGATGGATAGAAGGATATTCCGGTAGGATTTATGATAGCCGAAATAGAACTGTTTCGGATGTATACCTGAAGAAATGACCTTGTCTTTTCCCGCCCCGTTCTTGGAGTGGCAACCGTTGCAGGCTTTCTCGATGAAGTCCTGCCCGGCATCATCCAGAGTGTAATTCCACAGCAGGATTTTCTCAGTAGCATTATGAACGGCATGGCAAGGAGAGCAGACTGACTCTTCCTTGGCCATCTTCCCGCTCTTGTTCAGTGATGTGGGAGCTGTTACCCGCATGTCATGATCGGTTCCGGTGACAAAGCTTTTGCGGAGATGGCATTGGGCGCATAAAGTCGGTTTTTCCAGATTGGCGCTTCTGAGAAAACTGCTGTCAGCATTGCCCTCAACGTTGGAGCCCTTACCCTTCTTGCTGATCTGGGAATTCCATTTATGCGGATCATGGCAGGTATGGCACTCCATAACCGATGTGCCGTCGGACAGTTTACGCAGAGGCAGTGTCAGATTGAGGGGGTCTTCTATCTTGACGTTCACCGGATGGGTGTTCTGTCCCAAGGTCTTTTTCTCTGCCGGTCCTTTTTTGACGTGACAGTTCAGACAGAGGGAAGACGGGGAGGTTGGCTTTTTGTCAAATTTTCTCGCCCAGAGATAGGGACCGCTGGCCTGATGCGGCACATGGCAGGGTGAACAGACACCTGATTGACCGGCGGTTTGTTTAGCGATATTGTTCTCTTTGGGCGCAGTGACGGTGAGGTCGTGATCAGTGCCTTCCACATAATACTGCTCCACATGGCATGACGCGCAGAGGGCGCTATCCGTGCCGGAACGTTTCCTCAGAAAACTGGTGAAGGGAGTACCTTCATCATTGATGCCCTTGCCCTTCCTGCTGCTCTGTGAGTCCCACCTGTGCGGGTCATGGCAGGTATGACACTCCATCACTTCGGTGCCGTCCGTTATGGTATAAAGCGGCAGTGTTTTCGGGTCCTTCAACTGATCCGCTTCTTTCATCGCAATATTAACAGGATGGGTAAACCGTCCCACCGTCTTTTTTGCTGCAGTTCCCTTGTCATTGTGGCAGGTGAGACAGAGTTTGGACGGTGAAGACAGTGAAGCTGGATCTTTTACTTGTCGTGCCCAGAGATACGGACCGGTGGCCTTGTGAGGAATATGGCAGGCGGAACAGACTCCCGTCTGTTTTATGGTTTGCTTGAGGACATTGATCTCGTCTTTTGCCGTGATGCTGAGATCATGATCCGTGTCATCAACCATATACTGGTCCTTATGGCATGTTGCACAGAGGGGATCACGCTGGGCGGCAAGGGCCTTGGTGCCGGGTTCGTGCTGGTGTATCTTATGGCAGGTGAAACAGTAAACAGTGTTTTGCGGCCCGCCGTCAAGTTTCACATGGGTTGCCGGATCAAGCTTGTATTTGACATAGAGCGGATGATTGCTTTTCTGCCAGTCGGGAACAGAGGATCTGTCTGACTTGTCGGCATGACAGAGCTGACAGAGTGCTTCTTTGTTCTTTATCAGGGCTTTGTTTCCCTTTTCATGCTGATGCACCTTGTGGCACGAAAGACACTCGAGATTGTTATTCGGTCCCAACTGAATCTTTACTCCGCCGACATTGGGATTTTGTTTAAACTCGACCAGTAGAGGGTGATTGACCTGCTTATTCACCGGGGCATTGGGAGCATCGTACTCTCCCGGGTGGCAGAGGGTGCAGATGGTTGATTGCTTCTTGACTTCAAAAAGAAGATTTCTTTCCACACTGCCATGGGCAGTATGGCAGCTTTCGCAAATCACGAAGTTGCGATCAGTAGAAGATGGAACCGCGCCTACAGCATAGAGCTCATTTGGTATAGGGCGTTTACCCTCATGGGTGGGATGGTTGTAATCCTTGACCGCCTGGGCGGCATGGCACATCTCGCACATTATGGAATCTTTATTGGAGATACGCAGAAAGATGGTGCGTTCTATACTGGTATCCGTGGTAACGGAGTGCGCGGAGTGACAGGTGGCGCAGACGACTTTACCATCTTGAGAAAGTGGAAACAGCTTCGGAATTTTGACTTTGTCCGAAGGGAGCATATCGGTTTTATGCCTGTCCAGTATCCATACCTTCCTCCGCGAGTCATCGGTTGATCCGTCATGGCAACTGAAGCAGATCATTTCATCACCGGCGATATCTTCTTTTTCATATTCTACCAGGGCAGTGCCATGACCTTCGAGAAATTGATCAATCCATCTGAAGTGGCAGATGGCACATTCACGGGCAGAATTCTGGGTCAGATTTCCGGCAGCCTGCACGTCGGTGACCGGCGGCAGGAAAAGTGTAACCGCAAGGATCAAAATAAATGTTAAAGGTGATAGCCGATGCATTAATTTCACTAATCCTGTTTTTCCAGAATCAGTACCCTGTTGTTGAACATTTCAACGACAATAAGACGGTTGCCGGAAATAGCCATCCCCACCGGAGTCTTGAATTTTGTAATCTTGCCGTGACCGTCTCCGATTACCCCAATAAGCCCTCCTTCCCGTTTGAAAACCTGAATTACTCCTAAATAACTGTCTGAGACGAATACCTCGTTCTTGTCGTTTACCACCACACCCTTTGGTCTGAAAAATTGACCGGGTTCAATACCCCATTCGCCGATAAAACGGGCAAACTTACCATTTGATTCAAGAACCTGGACCCGTGTATTGATAGCCTCGACAATATAGATCCTACCCAACCTATCAATATCCATCAGGAAAGGGAAACGGAATTCACCGGGATTACGGCCCATTGTCCCTGTTGTCCAGACCACTTTGCCGGAACGGGTGAGTGAAACAACCCGGTGATTATCGTTGTCCACAACAATAAATGTGTTGTCAGGTCCGAAATTGACATCAGTAGGATCGCTCGGGTTGCCGTCAACAGAGGAGGGGACATCAATGTAATGGGGAGTTTTATTTTCCGCGGGGAAGAATGCCAAGCGGTGATTTCCTGAATCGGCCACAACCACATCACCCCCAGGTGAAACATCTATACCAAGGGGTTGTTTGAGAATTCCGGCACCTCCCAGGGTAAATATTGGTTCTCCCTTGGAGGAATATACTCTGACGATGTCTGCTGTGCCGTCTAAAATGAATATCCTGCCGCTCTGGTCAACTGCAACATCACTGGGAAGTTTCATTGAACCTGAGATCGACAGGACAGGTTGGAACTTGACGATATGAGGAGCGCCATCTTGAGCAAAGATGGCGCCCGGGAAAATCAGCAATATAATAAGGAGGGAAAATACCAACCAGCACCTTTGGTTGTATCTATCCTGTCTTCCTTTACTGTCTTTATTGCCAGCTGAAGCTGCTCGACTGCTTAACAGAGCCGGATCGGCTAAGCTGGCAACGTGACAATGAATATCGACAGAATGTTGTTGTTGGCAAAGGTGCATGGTCCTAGTCAATTACTCTTTATTGAGTGGAACGATTCTCCATTTTCAGTTCGTTGATTTTCTGCTTTCTCATCAGATCGGGATCGAACATGGTCGGGAGATAGAACTGCATGTATCTATTAATCATATCAGCAACCTCTGTCCGATAAAGACTCTCAGCACGTTTTTGTGAATATCCTATCCGTGCCAGATCGATATAAGGTTGTTTGCTACTGTGACATTCCGTACATTGAACTGGTTTTTTTGCCATGTTCTTATGGATGATTACTTTTGCCTTACCCTGTTCCTCAGGAGTCAGAATATCTTTCTGAGCAATGTAGGATTTAATAAAGTTGGGATCTTCAGCCTCATCCATGCGGCGAATTTCATTGCCGTTATTGCTGTCTGATACAAGGACCGGGATGAGTCTTGACCCGTAAACGCCGTTACTGCCCTCAATTTTATCGACCTTCTCATCCGTCATGTTGTCAAACCAGACGTAGTTGAATTTGCCGGAGAAATTTTCCTCACGGTCATGGCAAACTTCACAGGCCATAAAATAACTATGCATGTTAAGGAAAGAACGGATATCAGGAGCCTTGCTGTGCGGTAAGGTGCCATGACAGGTCACACAGAATTGCGGGTTCGCCAGCTTTAAATTCACGGTATCATCTACGTTGTGGAAATGCCTGGTATACTTCGCCGTATCCCCACCACTATGGATTAATCTATCAAAACCGGTGCTTGGTGTTTTGGCCTTGGCTGAATAGGTCGGTGGAAAATAAAGAAGCTTGCCAAGTAAAAACATCACGCCCATAAAGAAAAGAATGGAACAATACGTCATAATCTCGACGAAGACCTGTTTGACGGTTTTCGGACCGTGATGGCCATGATGGTCGTGTTCATCTACCGGAGCGAGTTTTCCTTCTGCAACTAAGCGGTTGTACATGGCGCCATGTTCGATTTTCAGATGATGGTTAGACATCTTGCCATCTATCCAGACTCTGCTCATGGGGAACTGGCCGGGTTTGAAGTGAACCTGATAAAAGTGCCATACGATAATGGCCATGGTGGCCAGACAGGCCTCCATGCCGTGAATCATAATCGAGAGATCAAGTACGAATTTACTCCAGTATACTTCCGACCAGAGGAAAATACCGGTCACGGATATGATGATGGTACCGGCTACAAGTGCCAGATATTCAGCCTTTTCCCTGTAATCGAAACGTTCAAATTCCGGCGGTTCGGGACGTTGGCCAAAATAGTAAGCCATATTGCCGATGATATCCGTTACATCTTTTAATGTAGGAATCATGGCGAACATGAAAGACCGCCCGGCCTTGGTGAAAATACAGTAGCGGATGTGATCAAGTCCACCGACAATCATGATTACGCCGGCTATCCTGTGAACAAGTCCGCGGTAGTCAAATATGGTAGTTCCATATGTTCCCAACTTGAGAATCCATGCCTCAGGCATCTTGAGCATGTATCCGGTTATTACCAGGATAAAGAAGGTTACAAAGGTTATAAGATGCTGAAGGCGCTCTGAGCCATTCAGCCTTACAATTTCCTTGGGGAGGTTGTCGTTGTTATGCATCATCTCACCATCTTTGCCAATTATTTTATCGGAGTCCATAGTTGTTATCCCAGATGATTATTTCTGCTTTTGTTTATGAGTATTCTTATGAAATCAAGCACCTGGTGTGCCAACATTCCTCCAATCACCACAGTGATCAAAAGAGTATACACATATTTTACAATTATGTAGACTTTCCGTTGGAAAAGCTCCTGTGCATTCAGCTTGGAGATGTCAGCATCTTCGGCCGTTATGCTGCTCAGGTCACGGAAACGCCTTTCCTGCTGCAGGCTTTCCATTTCGTTCAAAGTGGCTTCACCCTCAACATTTTCGGTAACCTGTTTTTCAAATCCGGAGCCTGTCGGATGAATTTTACCTGTGGCAAACTTCTCGGTGGCTTTAGGATGACAAACCTGTGTACCGTTGAGATTGGCACAGGTCTTCTGCAGATTATTTTTACTAACCGATGACGCAGGATCGGACCCCGTTTTCATAGAATGAACCGTAAAACCTACCGGGGCATGACAACTGAGGCAATCGGGCATATTCGGGTCGCCATACAAGACGCCTTTCCAGTGGAAGGTATCCTTATAGTTGGACGTGGCAGTCAGCCCATGGCGAGCCATCTTCTTATCGTCCTTATGGCAATCGAGACAGAGTTTAACGGTCTGTAAAGCAGTCTTTGATCGATGCATCCTGTGGGCGAAATGCTGGTAGAAGCGGTTGGTCCACTCCTTGTTCTCATGGCATCCAAGACAGCGCCGCAAGGCGTCTTCTGAAATGCCGGCCTTCATGGTAGTGAGGTCGCTGACAGGCTGATAAACCGCGTTTACATGGCAGTCTGTGCACTGCGGCAGATCCTCGGTGCATTTTTTCGTCATCTCCGGGGTGTATAGACCATGGATACTGACATTGAATTCAGCATAAATGCCGCCGTGGGAGAATTCTTTGTCCGTGGATGGTTCCTTGATGTGGCATTTGGTGGAACAATCCACTTTTTTTGCATCTGTATGGGGGATGACATCAAGATTCAGATGGCAGTTCCTGCACAGAATCTTACCATGAACAGAATTGGTGTATATGTCCTGACTGACGTAAAACAGGCGCGATTTGCCTGTCTGGGTATCAATCCGGGACAAACCCGGGTACTTGTGGCATACGCTACATGCTTCTTCATCCGCCGCGTAAATGAAGGATGGAGCATTCAGTGTTGAAACCATCCAAATCATTAGAAAGAGGCAGACACATCTGCTTAAATGATTTTTCATTATCCCTCCCTCATCATGTGTTTCTGTTTGTTCAAACACCGCACAATACATAAAAAAAGTGAATTTCGGGGATCACCTAGACAAATGGGGCGGACCCTGATGTGATTCACTGTTCAAATATGAATTTTGCGGTATTTTAAGAAATTATGAGTTGTCTGTTTTAATAAAAAAAATCGCCCCTAAAAAAATAAATTCTCTCTTCTTTCATTCAGTATGAAGAAATTATTTTTTCTTTTATATACATGCTCTGAGAAAAAATGAAAGCAGTAATTAACCAAGATTTTTATTATTTTAAAAAAAAGTAATAAAATTGGTTATTCATTTTATAGCAAAATTTATAACAGATTTTGTAAAAAAATGAATGCTCAATTTTTGCTCGCGCTAATATAACTACTTAGCGATAAATTTGCGGTGTGGTAAATTGTCGCAGAAAGCAGAATGCGATTGTTTTTTTGCTGCAAGAAAGTGTGGTGAAATTGTTTTTTTTTACCTTCCGGCACATTTTTCGACTTTAATTTTTTCGATATCTCAGCGAGTTATGTTGTCTGTGGTACATCAAATAATGGGAAGTAAGACGAGGAAGGATCAGTGTCGCGGATTTGCAAATAATTATCTTGCTTTTGTTTTGATAACTAATTGATTGGGTTGGATATTTGCCGAGAGAAATTTTCAGATCAAATAATGGGAATAAAGCAGACGAGTTGCTGCAGGCCCGTATCATTATTACTGATCAGTTGTTTTGAGCTGGGAGTTGACGGTTGCTTTGAATCCGGCAACCAGGTCCAGCAATTCCGAGGTGATGGTGGCCTGCCGTTTTATCCTGTATGCACCCCGCAGTTCCTCAATATGTTCTTCAATATTTTTTTCCGCATTCTGCAGAGACCTCAGGCGGCTTGCCTGCTCACTGGCCAGGGATTCGGCCTGACTGCGGAAAAGATTGACGAACAGATACTGGCGGATTAATCCGGAAAAAAGCTGCTCGGCCGGCACCCGGTAACTGGGGAGTGACCTGCCCGGCCATTTTTTTTTGCGCAGAGCGCGCAGATGGTCGTTATCAATTGGAAGTAAAACCTGGTGATCGGGCCTGGCCGCAGTTAATTTTTCATATCTGTTAAGGAAGATATCAACCTGGGCTATTTTGTGTTCTTTAAGCCAGCCTTCCAAGCTGAGAAGCACCTGATAAATACTGGCGTTAATGCCGTTGACGGAACCTGGAACCCAGAACTGTTTGTCTATGATAAAACCTCCCGCCTCAAGCCGGGCCGCAATCCGTGCGCCGATGACTATCAGTTTGAGGGATGAGAAATCAGTGACTTTCATACCGATAAGCTGCTGTCTGACAAAATCGGCCAGACGTTCATTGAATCTGCCGCATAGACCCTGATCGGAACCGAAGATGATCACCCCTCTGGGGAATTGATCCGATGCGGCAGCATGCCGCGGCAATGCCGTTTCCTTGAGCACCGTCTGCAGGCCAAGTTCGATGACTTCGACAAAGGTGTCCAACGAGGCAAGTGCCCGTTCATACTGACGGATATTGACGGCAGACAGGGTCTTCATGCTTTTGACGATACCCTGCACCTTGGTGGTGGTTGTTATTCTTTTGTCCAGATCCTGTAAGGTCTCCATGCTGTTCTATTCCATGGTGCCGGCAATGGGGGCAACCGCCTGTCTGCAGGAGGCGAGCAGGGCGGCTTTTTCATCTTCGGACAGTTTATCTCCCTGTCGGATTTTTTGGCAGATGTGGGGGAGGTCCCTGAATATTTTTTCCGTAATTTTTTGCTCGGCCGCCTTGATTTCCTTGACTTCAATTTCGTCAAGCAGGCCTTCGGTGAGGGCAAGCATGACCGCCACCTGTTCATAGTCCTTCAAGGGGGAGTATCTGCTCTGCCGCAGGACTTCCCTTACTCGTTTGCCACGTTCCAGGGCTTTCTTGGTATTATCATCAAGTCTTGTGGCGAAACGGGCAAAGGTTTCAAGCTCCTCGAACTGGGCATAGGACAGACGCATCTGTCCGACAAGATCCCGGTAGGCAACTTTCTGCGCCTTGCCGCCAACCCTGGACACGGATTTTCCCACATCAACCGCGGGCAGCATGCCCTTGGAAAAGAGATCAGGTGAGAGATAGATCTGACCGTCCGTGATGGAGATGATATTGGTCGGAATATAGGCGGAGAGGTTCTGCGCCTCGGTTTCCACAATGGGCAGAGCAGTCAGGCTGCCGCCGCCCATGTTCTGGCGAAGATGGGTTGCTCTTTCCAGCAGCCGGGAATGGATATAAAAGATATCGCCGGGATAAGCCTCTCTTCCCGGGGATCTCTCCAGCAGCAGAGATATCTCACGATAAGAACGGGCGTGGCGGGTAAGATCATCATAAACGATGAGGACATTTTTGCCCCTGGACATGAAATATTCGCCGATGCTGGTGGCGGCGTAGGGCGTGATGTACTGCAGTCCCGGTGCATCCTGGCCACTTGAGACCACCACCACCGTGTAGGATAGCGCTCCATGTTCTTTCAGCTCGTGAAGCACCTTGGCCACAGCCGATTCCCGTTGGCCGATGGCGGCATAGATGCAGATGACCTCCTTGTCCTTCTGGTTGACGATGGCGTCAAGGGCGATGGATGTTTTGCCTGTCTGGCGGTCACCGAGAATCAGCTCCCGTTGCCCTTTGCCGATGGGAATCAGGGCGTCAATGACCTTGATACCTGTTTCCAGTGGACTTGCCACCGGCAGACGATCCATAATTGCCGGGGCCGGGTGTTCCAGAGGACTTCTTGCCAGATGCTGGATCGTTCCCTTCTCATCAAGGGGTTTGCCGGTGGCGTCGATCACCCTGCCCAGCAGTGCCTCTCCCACCATCACGTCGGCCACCCGGCCGAGCCGTTTCACCTCATGACCGGCCTTGAGCGAATAGCCTGTGCTCAGCAGAATGATGCCGACCTTATCCGGGTCCAGACTGGCAACAATGCCGAGGGTGCCGTCCTCAGCCTGCACCAGTTCTTCAGAGGTAACACCGTTTAAGCCACTGGCATAGGCAACCGGTCCGGAAACCGAGATGATCCGGCCCACATCCTCGGCTTGCAGGGAAAATTCATGGGAGTCCAGAGTACGCTCAAGGGCGTTACGGGTTTTTTCAAGTGATGCTTTCAGCATAATGTCAGATCAGTTTAGGTGAAGGTTTGCAGCAAGTTCCTGTTCAAATTTTTCAAGATAGTTACCCGCGTCCCACTCTATTTTTTTGCCGGCAATCTCGATATGGATGCCGGCCAGCAGGGACTCGTCAACCAGAAACCGGCTATGCAGATTTCCCCCCCACATGGCTCCAAGACGTCTGTTGATTTCATTATTTAATGAAGAGGAGAGGGCAAAGGCGCTGGTGACGATGACATCGTCCCCGGTCTCGGTAATGTGGCGGCTGATATGTTCGTTGTCTTTTTGGGAGAGTTTTCCGAGTTCGGAGAGAAAAACCGCAAGTACCCTTTGCTCAAGATCCTCGCCGGCCAGATCGCGCAGGGTGTTGTTGGCCAGTTTATGGAAGCCTCTGGCAATGGTCAGGCTCGTTTCTTTCAAAAAAGATTCCTTTTCCCTGGCAAGGGAGGCGAGCCACTGGCTGCGGTTCCGCTCTATCTCCCGGCGCACCGAGGCAATCAGTTCGTCGCGGAACAGGTCAGCTTCCTTTTTTGCCCGTTGCATTTCAGCGGCAGCAGAGGATTTGAGCTGCTGCTGCAGGTCAAGAAATTTCCCTTTTTCCTGCTCTGCCTGGGCTGCCTGCTCTGTGGCATCGTTTAACCGCGCGGCGATCTTTGCTTCCCGCTCTGCCATGGCGTTCAACACGGGTTGATAGAGCACTTTTTTCAGCAGCCAGACCAGAATGAGGAAATTGATGATCTGGGCGCAGAAGGTAAACCAGTCTATGCCCATTGGTTAACCTGCAGCATGTTTAATGGCGTATTCCCAGAAGGGATTGGCAAAGATCAGGATAATGGCGATGACAAAGGCGTAGATGCCGGTTGACTCAATCATGGCCATGGCAACGAAAAGAGTGCGGGTTATTGCCGCGGATTCATCCGGCTGCTGTGCGATGGAACGCAGGGCGGCGGCCGCCGCCATCCCTTCGCCGATGGCCGGACCAAGGGCGCCGATGCCCATGCAGAGGCCGGCTGCCAGCACCGACATCATACCGATTAACTCTATTGCATCCATATTTCCCCCTTTTATTTTGTGTGACGGGATTGTGGTGAAATTTTCAGCAGTCTCATTTTGTTTTGCGGTTGGATGATGATTCTAGTTCTTCATTTTTCAACACTGAGGAGATGTAGATCATGGCCAGCAGCGCAAAGATATATGCCTGAATTGTCCCGGTCAACAGTCCCAGGGCGCTCATGACAACGGGTAAAAAGAGCGGCACGATGAGGAGAAGCACAAAGCCGATTATCGAGCCGCTCAAGACGTTACCATATAATCGGACAGCCAGGGCCAGGGTGCGGGACAGGTCGCCGAGGATATTGAACGGCAGCATGAAAAATGTCGGTTCCATATATTGTCTGAGATAACTGCCCAGACTTCTCGAAGACAGACCAAATACCGGCACGGCGATAAAAACACAGAGGGCCAGGGCGCTGGTGGTGGAAAGAGAGGCGGTGGGCGGGTGGTAATAGGGAATAACCGACAGCAGGTTGGAAACCAGGATGAAGATGAAGAGGGTGCCGACAAAGGGCAGGAAAGGTTCGGGTTTTTGCCTGGTGATTTCCTCGATCTGTTTGGCGATGCCGGCAACAAGAATTTCCAATATATTCTGCCAGCGGCTGATGGTCACATCGCTGGACAAATTTCTGGTGATCAGCCAGGAGCCGGCAACCAGCAAGACCATTTCCAACCAGGTGAAGACAATGGTGGCATTGAGGCTACCCCAGCCCCAATCGACGATGATAAACTGGTCAGGTGAAAATTTCATGGCGTTAATTCATATTGGGTTTGGCCGCAGGGGCAGGTTCCCGCAATCTGCGAATCATTACCTGCCGGGCAATCAAAAAACCGATGAGCAGCAGGATGAGTCTCTGCCAGTCGTCCTGCATAGAGTAATAAAAAATCCCAATGGCCAGGGTCAGGCGGATGAGAAAACTCAACAGCAGTTTGCTGCCGAGATTTTTTTGGCCGCTGTATCTGCTTAAGGTCAGCCACAACCCCTGGAAATAAACAAGGCCGACAGCAAAGCCGATCACCAGCATGGCAGCAAGAATGAGCAAACGGTCAATCTGCACGTGACCCTCCTAATGGGTTCCGCTTTCTTTTTTAACCCAGCGCCAGGCCGCCACCGCCCCGAGAAACAAGCCGCCGATCATGCCCGTGAGGGTCCAGGAAACCTGGTTGTCCATCAGGTGGAGTGTGTCAAGCCAGCGGCCGATGAAAGTTCCGATAACGGTGGGCACGGCAATGGTCCAGCCGATGGTGCCGAACATGCCGAGTCCGAAAAATATTGGCTTTTGTCTTTCCTGCCGGGCCTGCTCCCTTTTCTCGTATTTCTTTTCAACAATTTCCGGCAGATGTTCTTTGTGTGGCTTCTGTTCCTTGGTCATGGCGCTTATCTTTTTTTCAGTTCCGCAAAACGGCGGAGCATGGAATGTTCCAGGCCTGCTAGAGCGGTTCTGGCCTTTTTCTCAAGGTCATCGAGCTGGTAGAACTCTGTGGCAACGATATTGACCAGAGAACGGAAATCTTTACCCTCTATGCAGTTGCGGGTGGAGATGTTTACCTTGCCACCCTGTTTGACCAGCGAGCCATGATCAACGGCAAAGTAAAAGGTCTGACCTGCATTATCCACCACCGTGAGGACCCCGGGAACGAGAACGGCAATATAGTCCACATGACGGGGCAGCAAGGTGAAATACCCTTCAAGACCTTCCGCGATGACCTTTCTGACGGAGTCAGCCTGCCAGCAAATTCTGGTGGGCAGATAGATGCCGAGGGAAATGGAGTTCATATCCGGTTACCGGCCATTGCTTTGGGGATGCTGCGGGTTATTTCCGGTTATGTTTTCACCAGCATTTTTCTCGGGTTGATTGTTTTGGAACTTGCCGATGTCAACCTCATCAATGTCACCGATCATATAAAGGGCCTGCTCCGGCACTTCCAGAAATTCGCCGTCCAGAATACGCTCGCATCCCTCGATGGTTTTTTCCAGGGGGACCAGTTTGCCTGCCATGCCGGTAAACTGGGTGGTGGTGAAAAAGGGCTGGGAGAAAAAGCGCTCCAGGCGTCTGGCTGTTGCCACCGTGCGCCGATCCGCCTCGGAAAGCTCTTCAAGGCCGAGCATGGCGATGATGTCCTTCAGATCCTCATATTCGGACAAAACCCGCCGCACCGCCTGCACGGCTTCATAATGTCTGGGAGAGATAATATCCGGCGTCAGCATGTTCGAATTTGAGGCAAGCGGGTCAACCGCCGGATAAAATCCCTGGCTGGCCCGTTTTCTGGAAAGAACAACCGAGGCGGACAGGTGGGAAAAGGTATGGGAGGCTGCCGGATCGGTGAAATCATCGGCCGGGACGTAAACCGCCTGCACCGAGGTGATGGAGCCGCTGGTGGTCGAGCAGATCCGCTCCTCCAGTTCGGCCAGTTCCGTGGCCAGAGTCGGCTGGTAGCCGACGTGCGATGGGATGCGGCCCATCAGGCCTGACACCTCGGAACCGGCCTGGATGAAACGGAAGATATTGTCAATCAGCAACAGGACGTCCTGTCTTCTGGTGTCACGGAAAAATTCTGCCACTGTCAGTGCGGCGTGACCAACTTTAAAGCGCGCACCCGACGGTTCGTTCATCTGGGCGAAAATCATGGCTGTTTTTTTAAGTACGCCGGCATGCTCCATCTCCCGATACAGCTCTTCCGCCTCCCGGCAGCGCTCACCAATGCCGCAGAAGAGACTGACGCCCTCATAGAGGCCCACCATATTATTGATCATTTCCGTAATCAGCACGGTCTTGCCGACCCCGGCCCCGCCGAACAGGCCGGCTTTGCCGCCTTTTTCCAGCGGTGACAGCATATCGATGATTTTGATGCCGGTGGCAAAGATTTCCGGCTGAACAGTATGGCGGGATAAAGGCACGGCCGGTGCATAGATGGGCCGTTTCTCCATATCCTCTGGCAAAGGGCCGCCCAGGTCCACAGGTTTGCCGAACACGTTGAGCATGCGTCCCAACAGATTATCGCCCACCGGCATCATGAGAGGCAGTCCGTCGGAATATACCGCATCGCCTCTGGCAAGTCCGGCAGTGGGAGTCAGCGCGATGGCCCGCACTGTTCTTTCGTTGATATGAGAGGCAATCTCCAGGATAATGCTGTTGTCACGCCCTGAGGTAAGTCTGGTGTGAACATTGGGCAGCTCGGGGACAAAACAGGCGTCCACAACACTGCCTTTTATCGTGGTGATCACTCCCTCGTAATGCGTTGAAGCGGTATCTGGCATCAATTTTTCTTGGCGGCTGGGTAGGGTGATTGGAGTTACCCTGAGTATGAAACATGAACATTGATGAGTCAAGGATAACTTCACCCGTCTGATGATGACTGTGCATTGCAGCGCTTGAGGAAGTCCGGCCAGAAGGCTTGCCGGCATTGCAGAGACTGGCTTTGTGGTAATTAAAATTTCTTGTCCGGGCAGAAACACGTGGGGGCGGTTTGGAATAGCGGGGATGGTCGGAGAAAAAACAAGAAGCCAAAAAAACGGTTATTGGCGCTTATCCTCCTCAGTTAGTTTCATCAGCACCTCTGCCATCTCTTCAGCAGGCAACGGCTTCATGAAATAATGGCCCTGCATGAGATCGCATTGATGCTCTTTCAGGAAAAGATACTGCGCCTCGGTCTCCACTCCTTTGGCTGTGACCTGCAGGTCCATATTGTGCGCCAGGGAGATGATGGTCTTGATGATTGTTTCATCGTGCACGCTGCGCCCGATATTGGCCACAAAGGAGAGATCGATTTCCAATGTGTCGATGGGCAGGCGCTGCAGATATTTCAACGATGAGTATCCGGTGCCGAAATCATCGATGGCAACCCGCACACCCAGTTGATGGATTTTATTGAGCAGGGTAACGGTCGTTTCCGGATCATTCATGACCGCGCTTTCAGTCAGTTCAATTTCAAGCTGATTCGGCGCCAGCCCGGTGGTCGTCAGGATGGTGTCAATGGCTTCCCATAAATTTTTATTCCGCAGCTGTTTCATGGACACCTTCACCGCAACAATCATCTTAAAGGCGGGACCGAATTTTCTGTGCCACAGCGCATTGGTGCTACAGGCCGTACGGAGAGTCCATTCGCCGAGCGGGCCGATGATGCCGCATTTTTCAGCGATGGGAATGAAAATGCCCGGGCTGACCAGCCCCTGGGTGGTATGATGCCATCGCACAAGGGCCTGCAGGCGGACAATTTTTCCGCTGCTGATCTCAACCTGGGGCTGGTAGTGAACAGTCAATTCCTCATTCTGCAGGCTGCTGCGCAGATCCTTTTCCAGCCGCATCCGCTCCAGCGCAAAACGCTGCATCTCGGGCTCGTAGAACTTGTAGTTGTTCTTGCCGTCCTCCTTGGCGTGATACATGGCAATGTCGGCCGCCTTGCAGATGTCCTCCACAGTGCTGCCGCTCATGGGGTATACGGCGATGCCGATGCTGAAGGTGGTGATTATTTCATGGCCGGCCAATTGATGGGGAACCGCCAGCTTTTCCAGGACTTTCTGGGCCACGAGAGCCGCATTTTCCGGGTGTTCTATTTCAACAAGAACAATGGCAAACTCATCCCCGCCCAGCCTGGCGACAAGGTCTTCCTTGCGCACACATTTTTTGACCCGATCGGCGACACTCTTCAGCAGAAGATCTCCCACGTCGTGTCCCTTGGTGTCATTGATCAGCTTGAAATTGTCCAGGTCCATGAACAGGACGGCCATCCGCAGGCCATGTCGCACGGAACGATCAAGTTCCATATCAAGAAATTCCTGATACACCCGGCGATTGGCCAGACCGGTCAAGGGGTCGTAATGGGCGAGTTCACGGAGTTTTCTCTCCATGGCTTTTCGTTTTGAAATATCCTGAAAGAGCATGACGCCTCCTGTTCCGGCACAATTTCCTTCATGAACCGTGGCGCAGGTATATTCAACCGGGAACTTTTCGTTGTTGAATCTCCGGAATATTGCGTCTTCATCCCTGTGCTGGCCACAGGTTCTGAGCACGTTGTATACCGGAGACTCTTCCCAGGCTGAGGCGGGGGTATCGTCATGACACATGAATCGTTTGATGTGGCTGCCGACCAGTTCCTTTTCCATGGAGGCCAGAATTTTTTCCGCCGCAGGATTGGCATAACTGATGACTCCCTTTGCATCGAGTCCGATAATTCCCTCACCGGCATTATACAGCAGGAGTTCATTCTGTTGATAAAGCGCATGCAGATTTTCATTGGCCTTTTTCAACTGCAACTGCATCCGCATCAGTTCCTCATTTCTCTCTACTGCGTTTTCATAGGTGGAAACCAGGAGGTCGACGATCTGGGTCAGGTCGGATGTAATGAAATGTGACTTGCCGGCGAAAAAGATACAGATGCCGTTTTCGCTCGTTGAGCTGCGGCGCATCTCCTGGTTGATCAAAATATGTCTGATGCGGGAAAGGAGAAATTTTTCTTCATAGGGTTTGGTGACAAAGCTGTCAGCACTGCAGGCCAAGGCATTGATCACCTCCTCGGGGTTTGACAGGGAGGTGAGCAGAATCACCGGCACATCTCTTAAGGATTCATCAGCCTTGATATTGCTGCATAACTCATAACCATCCATCTCCGGCATGACAATATCACTGATAATGACGGACGGTTTCTCTTGGCGGGCTTTCTCCAGCGCTTGCCGGCCGTTATGTGCGCAAGTCACCTTGAAGTCGTTTTTTTCCAAGAGAAACTGCAGCTGCACCGCCTGAGTCAGACTGTCTTCTACAATTAAGATATTGGTATCTTGCGGAAGTGGCATATTGTATCCTTTGAGCCTCTTGCAAAATGAACATCTACTCCGATCGGCTAAAAATATCCTGTGCGGCGTCTTCCTGGTGAAATCGTCCTCAACGTAGCACTGCTATGCTTCCGGGCGATTTCACAACTCATTCTTTCACAGAATGTTTTTCTCTCGATCTCGCTACGACGTTCATTTTGCAAGAGGCTCCTTTTTATGGAGCTGGACGTTGTGTTACTTTGTTGAGCAGTCTGGATATTTCAACCGGCGGCAGAACAAAGCTTGCTGCCTGCAGTTTTACTGCTTCCCCCGGCATGCCATTGACCACTGAGCTTGCCTCGTCCTGGGCAATGGTAAGGGCGCCTTTTTTTTGTAATGCCTGCAGTTCAGCGGCCCCGTCCTTGCCCATACCGGTGAGCAGTACCCCTATGGCATACATCCCGTATTCTTCTGCCACAGAACGAAAAAGAAACGAAATTGCCGGCCGCAGCCCCTTTTCCGGGAAGGCAGTTTTATCGATGATGATTTTTCCCTTGGCTACACCCATCTGTACATCCGCCGGGGCAAGATAGACATGACCGGGCTGCAGCCGTTCTTCGTGTTCAGCTATCTTCACGGGTAAAGATATGTTCTTTTCCAGCCAGGAAGCCATTCCTTCAACAAAGCCTATGGCAATATGCTGAACAATAACAATGGGTAAGGGGAATTTTTTGTTCAGCCTCTCCAGGATTGCCTTGATGGCGGGCGGTCCACCGGTTGAGGCGCCCATGGCAAGCAACTGCGGAACAACCTTCATCTCCCCAAGGGAAAAGGGAGCCTGCTGGTAGGTTTTTTTCATCTGCTGCCATGGCTTTCGACACACCACCCGTACCTCTGCCATGGCTTTGACGGTCTGCACAAAGTGGTTGGCCAGCCTTTTAAAATCGGGATGCCCCGGACCAGGCGGTTTAGGGATGGCGGTCACCGCTCCAGCCTCAATTGCCTCAAAAGTGCGGACTAGCTCCCCGGGCTGCCAGATGTTGCTGCAGATGATAATGGGCACCGGATGGATGGCAAGTATCCTCATGGTGGCCTCGTAGCCGTTCATATTCGGCATATTGATATCCATCACCACGACATCCGGCTGAAGCATAGTCGTCATCCGGATTGCCTGCGCTCCATCCTGAGCCCTGCCCACTACACTAAGTTTATCATCCTCATCCAGAAGTGCTGAGATAAATGCAGCAGTGGTGGCTGAGTCGTCAACAAGGAGTACTCTGATCATATCAGTTTCTCTATCACCTGGAGGAGATTGCTCTGGTCAAAGTTGCTTTTGACGATATAGGCATTTGCTCCTACCTGGATCCCCCGTTCCCGGTCTTGATCGGTGGCGAGGCTGGTGCAGAGAATCAAAGGTATATTGGCCAGGGTTTCATCAGCTCTGATCTTTTCGGTCAGTTCAAAACCGCTCATGCGTGGCATTTCCACATCCGATAAGACGAGATCAATGGGGTTAATTTTGAGTTTCGTGTAGCCGTCGACCCCATCAACCGCGGTTGTAACCACATAGCCAGCTGCCTCCAGAATACTTTTCAACAGGGTGCGTGATGTGATGGAATCTTCCACCACAAGAATCGACTTCGGTTTCTGTTCCTCCTGCTTTGTTCGCGCACTGATAAATCTTTCCCCCACAGTGCCCACCGCAGATTTAAGCAGATCATGGACATTGAGAATGGGTACGACTTGGCCCGTACCGAGAATGGTGGCACCGGCAATATTTTTTACCCTCAGCAGTTGTTTGCCCAGTTCTTTGAACAGTACTTCCTGCTCCGCCAGTACCTCATCAACCTCAAAGCCTATTCGTCTGTTTGAGGTACCAAGAACCATCACCTGGATTTTATTTGATTCTTTCCGAATAACAGGTTTTTCCAGCTGCAAGGTGTCTGCCAGCCCCACCAGTGAAAGGGGCTCCCCGTCATAGTTGATAGTTGCCTTGTTCTGTACTGTCCGGATGGAAGCAACGTTGACATGCAGCACAGCCACAAGGTGGGAACTGGGGGCGAGAAAGGGTTGTCCGGCAACCTGCACCAGCGTACCCCGGAAGGTTGCCAGTGAGAGAGGGAGACATACGGTGAATGAGGATCCTTTGCCCGGAATGCTGGCAAAATCAAGCTGTCCGCCCAATTTTTCCACCCTTTCCAGAAAGATAGCCATGCCGAGGCCTCGTCCTGAAAGTTGGGAGAGGCTTGAGGCGGTAGACATGCCTGAGTGAAAAATAAGGCCCTGGGCCTCTTTTTCCGTCAGCCTTGCCGCATCCTCGGCAGAGATAAGGCCTCTTTTCACTGCTGAGTTGCGCACCATGTCCGGATCAATGCCGTGGCCGTCATCTCCCAGGGTTATCTCAACCTTGCCCCCTTCGATCTGATCGATATGCAGGAAAATACGGCCCCGTTCCGGTTTATTCAACCGCCGGCGTTCCTCGGGTTTTTCCACGCCGTGATCCACACAGTTGCGCAGCAGATGCACCAGTGGATCTTTCAACTCCTCCAGAATCCGCCGGTCGATTTCGACTTCTGCGCCTTTGAGTTCCAGATCAATTTCCTTGCCCTGACTCCTGCCGAGTTCTCTCACCATCCTGGGAAAAGGGGCAAAGAGAGTGGTGCTGGGCAGCATGATGACACGTTTCATGTCCTCCAGAAAATAGGTGATCTTCCTGTCGAGAAATCGCTGGTTCAGTTCAGCGGATTTAGCCAGGATGCGGATGTCCTTGTGCATCGTATTAATGAAATCACGATTCCAATCGAGAAATTTTTGAATTTCAGCGCTTCTTGTACCCCCCTGTTCATTTTCTATTGCCAACTCTTTACGGTAGCGCCTGAGCAGGGCATCCTTCCTCATCCATTTTTTATGCCAGCTTTCAAAGCTGTGGCGCAGCTTTTTCAGTTCGTTAACTTCCTGGGATGCGCTCAGCTTTACGGCAATCATCTCTTCAGCTTTAAGAAGCAGCTTGTCAAGTCTATCGGTAGAAATCCTCACACTGCTGCCTAAATGGGGATTTTCCACCGCCGGTTTCAGTTTCTGAGATGATTTGTCAGGAGATTCGTTTGTCGAGGCAGCGGGCTGTTCACCGGCATCCACTCCGGCCGACTCCTGCCTGCCCGGCTGCTCTTTCAGCAGAGCGCTGCTCATGGTATCCTTAATCTGCTGTGCGGCATCATTACCTGCCGGAGGTCCAGCTGCACGGGGCGGCTTTTTCTGAGTTGCCGGGGTTTGCCCTGCCTGCAGGTTTTCTAACTGCTGCAAAATGGCAGACAACTCATCCTTGCCAGCGCTTTTTTGCTCGGTTGCCAGGATATTTTCAATAAAACTCACCACCTCATGCATGGTGTCAAAAACAGTGGAGGAGGGTGTGATTTCACCCCGTTTCATGGCGCCGAAGACCCCTTCCATGGACTGGCTGATCGCCTCAATTTCCGTGAGGTTGACGGCACGTGCGGCCCCTTTCAGGCTGTGCGCCTCCCTGTAGATCACTTCAATGATTTCTTGACACAGTTCAGCATTGTCGGTTTTTTCCAACTCCATGAGACGGGTGGAGAGGGAAGCAAGCCTCTCCGCTGATTCTATCTTGAATGCTTCCCTGAGTCTTCTGAGTAGTTCTTGTTCATCCATATGCTGTCAGTCCGGTTGGGTGATAGGTAACAGGTTTATCGGCATTGGCGATTATACCGTAAACCGTTCCGCTATCATTTTGAGACTGCGGGCAAGCTCATCAAGATCATGGGTTGCATTTTCAAGTTGTTTGGTGCTGTCGACGTTTTGCGCCGTGGCATCCTTGATGTTTTCCATGGCCTGGACCAGCTGATCCATGCCGATCAGTTGCTGATGGCTGGAGGCGTTGATCTGCCCGACAGTCTGGGAGGATTCAGCCATGGTGGTCTCAAGGGTGGCGATGGTATCTCCTGCTTCACCAGTCAGATTCATTCCGGCTTTCACCGCCTTGCTGCCCCGTTCTGTGGCCATTACCGCCGCACTGGTTGCTTTCTGGATGTCGTTGAGAATGGATCTGACCTGACTGGTTGCATCTTTGGACTGTTCAGCCAGACTTTTTACCTCCTGGGCGACAACGGCAAATCCCTTGCCATACTCCCCGGCTTTGGCCGCCTCAATAGCGGCGTTGACTGACAGAAGATTGGATTGGTCGGTGAGATCGTTTACTGCTCCGATGATTTCACCGATATTCTGGGTTTGTTCGCTGAGACGGATGATACTGTCAGCGACATATTCCATTTCCTCGTTAATCTTTTTCATACCTTCCACAGCCTCTTCGGAAGCCCGTTTGCCCGCCGTGGATATCTGGCTGGCCTGGCTGGCCTGCTCGGCCACCTGCTTGGCCTTGGCGTCGGAGAGCTGAACTGTATGGCGCACTTCTTCCAGGGTGCTGCCCACCTCGACAATGGTGGTCGAGGTTTCCGTGGAACTGGTGGCAAGTTGAGCCACTGAAGAAGATATTTCGGTAATGGATGAGGCAAGGCGGTTTGTGCCTTCTCTTATCTGCTCCACCTGATTGCGCAGGGTATCGACCATGTGGTACGCTGCGTTCGTCAGCATCCCAACCTCATCCTGCCGTGTTGTTCGCTCAACGGTGACGGTCAGGTCACCTTTGGAAACACGGGAAAATATGTCTGACATATGGGCCAGGGGTTTGACGATTGTTTTGGCAATGGAGAAGCCGACCAGGCTTGAAAGGGTAACCAGGCCCAGGGCTAGCCATGCGGTTTTTATGGCAAGGTGCTTGATGGGCGCAAAAGCTTCGCTTTTGGTGATTTCCGATACGATGACCCAGTCAAAGTTTGCACCAAACTGTTCATTGAGACCTACATGACTGTAACTACTTAATACCTCTAATCCTCGATAATTGGTAAGAACCGCCTCACCGTAATTATGCTGCAGACCTCTGTTGACCGCTTCTGATTTTACCAGTTGCTGCAGAATCGTCGGATTATCGGTCAAACGGGAGTCGGAACGCATGAGATAATCATTGCCTACCAGATAGGTTTCACCGGTATCGCCCATGCCTGTTTTTTCCTGCATGATTTGATTGATCTGCTCGGTGTTGAGCAGCAGAGCCAGAACAGCGGATATTGATCCGGATTCATTAAAAACCGGTGTGCCGATGAAGATGGTTGCTTTGTTATTAAATGGAGCATATCGGGAAAAATCAACAAGAACGGTCCTTTTCTCGTTGATGACTCTGGTCCAGAGTTGCCCCAGGCCTGAGTCATGCAGGGGACCTACTTTGAGATTGGTGCCGAGATCCCCCTTGCGCAATACCGTGTACATGACGTGTCCGTGGCTGGCACAGATGAAATACATATCTGCATAGCCATAGGCATTGAGATATTTGCGGAAATAGGGGTCGATTTCGGTGTAAATCTTTTTGTATTCAGCTGTGCTGATATCATATTCACCGGTGGGGTCACCGCCGCCGGCATCATGGTATTTTTTAAGTTTATCAAAAGAGTCAATGAGATCGACTGATTGAGCCAGAATATTCAGATCGTTGCTTCTATCCTGCAGATAGTCTGAAATCTGCTTTCTTTTGATTTCATTGACTGCGGAAAGTTGTCTGAAGTAGTTGTTCTGCAAGCAATTCTTGGAATAAGTGAAGGTCGTGGCAGCAACAACTCCGATGGCAAACATTGCCCCAGTGATATAAAAGAATATCATCTGCCGCATCAGGTTCACTTTTATCATCTGTCTCATACTTGATTTTCCTCCTTATGCCGTCTCTGACAACCAGAGGACGATAACATTTTATTACAACGGCTTAGGAGCCGTTACGAAATAACCTCTTCATTATTGAGTATTTCGTTATGGCTCCTTATGCCGTCTTCTGGTATCCGAACGACGATATTATGTTATTACAACGGTTTACTCCGCAGTGTGCAGCACACTCTTTAAGGCTTTTCCCCGAATTTACTGGATGAAAGCCTCTATAATCCGGTTTCAGACTACCTCTTCATCAACAATCAGCCGGGTATCCGCCAGCAGTTTAGCCCCATCGAGGATTACCAACCGTTCCTTGCTTACACCTTTCAGGAAATCAGCCCTGATTCCGGAAAGAGTGGGAAGGGAGGGCATAATCTCTTTTTTGGCAATGGTATCGATGCCGATAATCGCATCGGCCAGAATGCCGAATTCCATGTTTTTTGACTGCAGGATAATTACACTGGTACTGTCAGTTAATTCTTGGCAATTCATCTCAAAAAAAATGCGCAAATCGATTACTGAAACAATATGCCCTCTGACATTAATGATCCCTTTAACAAAGGACGGTACTCCCGGCATTGGAGTCAGTTTCCGCAGCGGGTAAACTTCAAGGATATGGTCAAGCTCCAGACCGTAGATTTCACCTCCCAGCTGGAATTCGACAATTTTCAGGACATCGTTTTCATGTTCCTTGTCCTTCAACGGTCTGGCAAGTTCTCTCGCCCGGTTAAGGAGAATATCATGTTGATCGTTCATGTTAATCAGTCACCTATCCGTTCCAGCATTGACTGTGCAGTTTCTCTCAAGCGACCGACCGTCAGCCCCTCTGAACCGGGCAGTAGCGCATCAGGCGGGAGAGAGCTCAGTAGGGAGAGGGTGTTTTTGAGATATTTTTTTGCCTCTAGCTGATCGATTACCAGGCTGGCAAGTTGGAAGTGGGCCAGCACAAAGTCGTGGTCAAGATACAGAGATTGCTTGAGCAGTCTGACCGCCTCCTGCTTTTCCCCCTGTTCCTGGCAGACCGTGGCCAGAAAATGGTAATAGTCGGTATTAAGCTTATCCATGGCAATTGCCTGCTCGCCAAGGTTCCTGGCTTCGGTCAGGTTGCCCTGATTCGCGTGAGTTTTGGCTAATAGCGCCAGCACTTTAGTTTTGAAATAGCAGATATTCTGCAGCTCGTTGACCTCCAGCAGTTCCTGCAGTTTGGTCTGAGCCTCTTCATAACATCTCTCCTGAAAGAGTTTATCTGCCGCGTGATATTGCTCCATGAGAGAGGCGCATTCTTCTCTTTCAGCCGCTTTTTTCTCTTCAGATTTCACCTTTGCTTGCGGCAGCTCCTGTTGCCCTGTCCGGGCGTGAGTTGCAGAAGAAATCGGTGTCTGTTTTCTGTTCGAATGGTTGATCGACTGAACCGTTACTGTCTTTGCCGCGGCAGGCTGAAAATGCTTCCGGCACCGGTCTGTATGCGGTACGTTCTGTTTGCGGAATACATGCACCCCGTCCATATGTTCTCCGTTGAGCCCGGGATGTTCGATAAAACCTATCTCACTTGCGGCAAGCAGCAGCCATCCACCTGGGTTCAAAGCCATGAAGAGACGATTGATGACGTGCTGTCGAAGTTTCGGAGGAAAGTACATGAGAACATTGCGGCAGAAGATGACATCAACGCCTGATGTATGATTCATGTCGGAGGGATAATTATTACCTGCCAGATTAAGCTGAACAAAGGACACCGTTTTTTTCAGAGAGGATGCAATGCTGTAGCAGTTGTCATTTTTTTTGTTGAAGTGCTTGGACACAAGCCACGGACTCATGTTGCGGAAAGACCATTTGCTGTAGTCGCCTTTCTTAGCTTTGGCAATGAATGCTTTGTTTATATCCGTGGCCAGGATGATTACATCCCATTCTTCAAGAGCGGGAATCTGAGACACGGTCATGGCTATTGAATAAGGTTCTTCACCGGAAGAACAGGCTGCGCTCCAGAGTGTTAATGCCCGTTCATTTGCTGTTTTTGCCGCCATTCTTTCGGGAATGATTGTCTGTTTCAGGAGGTTCCATACCTCCTGGTCACGGAAGAAAAAGGTTTCACCAATGGTGAGATAGCTGGTCAGCAGATCTTCACGCCTCCGCTGCTGGGGGAGATCAAGCAGCCATTGAACAGTAGCTGTCGCGTTGTCAAGGTTCAGATCCCGTCCCATCATCATGATCTTCCGTTGCAGCTCCGGCCAGCGGTTTTCCGGAAAATAGAGGCCAATGCTCTTCCTGATCACGTCATTGAGCCGGACCATCAGGTAATGCGGGATCTCTTTCTCTGTCTGTGGAAGAACTTTATTCATGATCCGTCGTGATTTTTTCCATATAGTTGAATTCCTGGTCGTTGAAAAAACGGGCCATATCAACAATAATCACGCTGTTATTGTCGAACTTCCCCACCCCTTCGATATAGTGCTTCAAACCAGGGTGAATTTCTTCTGCCTGATGGAATTTCAGCTGATCAAATTGTGCAACGCCAATGATACCATTAACGATAAAACTGACGAGCACACCGGCCTTGAAGAGGATGATGCGATCATCGACTTCCATGCCGCGTTCCGGCAGGTGCCATTTTTTTCTGATATTGACAACCGGCAGTATGCGGCCTTCCACATTCAGCAGTCCTACAATAGTATCGGGACCGTCGGGCAGAGGGATAACGGCTGCAGCCCGAATAATCTTTTCCACTCTGGAAACAGCAACGCCAAACAACTGGTCGTCAATCCTGAAAATACAATAGCAATTTGTCTGATCCATAGATGTTTTTGCAGAAATTTTGCTGGTCAACGGTATCCCTTCATCAGAGTCAGAATGTGTTTGTCGAGGTAACTTTCCAGCGGATATTGTCAAGCCGCATTGCGAAAATATTTTTCACAAGCCCGGGGCGTTCCTCTATTACCCGCTTAAAGAACACGGAAAAAACAAGGAATAAAGTAGCGGAACACATGCGAATCAACCCCATCATGCGATAAATGATAACATCAGATGATGTTATGGTATCTGGACGGAAAGCAAGCATTAACTAGAAAAACGGTAGTTACAGAGGAGGTTCCTCAGTCTGCGCTGGGTGGAACGACTTTTTTTGTCTGCCTTGGGGGAGCGGCCTAAATCTGCAGTCATGTTTGCCCCCCAATGGAACTTTGTTATTTGGCAGGTGTTTGGGTACGTTCACAGGGGTAAGCTGCATGAAATATCTATCATTAAACATATTGTTTTCCCCCGCCTTGATAATGAAGGAAGCTTTTTATTTTATTGAATTGCAGGTATTACAGCAGGCTATTTAATTTACGCATTTTAAAAAAAATATGTCAATCATTGATGGATGTGCCTGAGCACATAATTTGTGATCAAAATTGTGCAAAAATGACATGATTCTTGTTCATGTTGCCCACATTTTCCATCAAAGTTAAAAGGTAGGTGATATTTTTGAGGAGCCTTCATGCCTTTAAAACCTCGGGGTCTGGGGCAGAGCCCCAGGATGGACGATTTCCATCCATCAAACTATGTGACGAATGTGCCATCAATTATCGTGAACGGTCTCAAGAACATATTTATTGCGATAGATAATAGTAAAATAGCAACTTTTTTTTGTTACTTGTTTCGTTTGCTTGGTACTCCCTGACTGCCGCCTGACTGGAATAGGTAGAATGTCCCTGCTGTGTTTCCGCAGGGCGTCTTCTTTTTTTTTCGATAACCAGCAATGTGCTGGGCGGTATAAACTGCTGTTTTGTTATCTCTGCTCGTTTTCCCCTGATCATCTCTGCTCGGTTTCGCTGTCCGGTACAGAAAAATTCTCCTAACCGGTCCTGTATCTCCTTTTTTGCATTGTCCTTTGCTGCGTAGGCTGCGGCGAAGAAAACTGTTTAAAGTTGCAGGCCTGATTTTTTTGAGACAGGACCCGGAGGGCAAGGCAGAGGATGGGAGGTGAAATAATGGTTAATGCAGGAATTTAATGTAAAATGGACAGCAGCTGACACCGGCAAAATTAGCACAAGGAAGATCCAACGCTTCTTGTTTGAAGAGTTGTTTGTTATCCGGAGGTGCCTTCGGGGGGAGGTGTAATTACCCCCCATCGTTATCGCGAAGTTTTCGTGTGGGCGCCTTCAGTTACGGAAGATATTTCCCAAGCAGCTGCCAGGCAGCAGGAGAGTTCCAGTTTCTGGGTCCGATGATTTTTTCCCGTAAAATTCCCTGCGAATCGATAATAAAAGTCTCAGGCACCCCGGTAATCCCATACCGTGCGGCTCCCTTGGATTCTGGGTCAATGAGAATAGGGAAGGTAAGACCTATCCTGCCCGCGAGCATGTGCGCTAGGTCTGGATTGTCATTGCTCAGAATGGTCAGCATCTGAAACCTGCCTTTGTCCATGCCCCGGTAGAGTGTTTCCATGGAAGGCAATTCCTCCTGGCAGGGTGGGCACCATGTAGCCCAGAAATTAATAAAAACCAGCTTGCCGCGCAGGTCGGAAAGTTGCCACTTTTGCCCCTGAATATCGGTCAAGGTGAAATTGGGAGCAAGTTCATTCAGGGTAGCCTTTTCCGGATATTTGCCTTTTTCCTGTCCACAGCTGATAACAAAAAAACTGATCAGAAAAAGCAGGAGGGCAGAACGAACAGCAAACTCATGGTTTATTTTCCAGCTCATTGCCAATAACTTCCATGCAGGTAGATTTTATTCCCGGACTTTTCATTTAAGTATAATACGCCCCCTGCAAAAGAAAATAAATAAAATCTGTTCATAACTGCGTCGGACGGATCAAGATCCGCTGCTAATTTTTTTAAAAACCGGAAAATAGGCATTGCGTCCGGTTGCCGTCGACAACTGAGGGGTAATTGAAAATACTATTATAACAAATGATTAGCAGTTTTAATAATTTTTTTTCAGTTTTTCTTCTTCGTGTAAGCTCTATGTAAGGTTTTACCTGGCATATTGAGTGATCATTATCGTCCGCATGGTTTTGGTCTATTTATTTAAGGATAAGGACTTTTGAGTTTTTTCTCCATAGAAAAGGATCTTACGCGGATTTTATGAAGATCAGTGAGAGGTGTTTATTTGGGAAACGGCGGGAGAGAATAAGAGTCTGGTGTGCTACGTAACAAATGAAGAGAGAAGCATCATAAAACGACAAGTATAACCAATGGAAAGAGAGGTGATCATTGATATAGAGAAAATGAAAGAGAGAAATAGTATGGCGATAAATTGTAGTTAAATGAGATGAGATGATGAAAAGAAATGGAGAATGAATGATGAGAAAACATAAATTGAAAACGTCCGTTTTTGCTGTTGCTTCCACCAGTCTTCTGTTCCTGTCGGCAACCGCATTTAATGCAGCAGCTGCAGAACCGCCAGTACCAGTTGAAGAAGAGGAGATCTCAAATTATCTTTCCGTGCCGGCCATTTTCGCTGAAGGCTATGGCCTGGGGGGCTTGCCGGCTGTTGACGATAGAGGGGCAGGTTTACCGGGCAGCAGTGAGGCAAGCTTTACTGGAAATGTGTATTGCTATAACAATACAGAGTACTATTTTCAGTTGGATGACACCAACAGTTGGCAGGCGGAGTGGAATACCGCTGATGGCTTTTTGGGCGCGGATTTCGGACTCGTGCCCGTGACAGTGGACTGGTCCGATGAGGTTATTAACACACAGTGGAACGACAAGTCAGTTATCCCCATAGGTGTATCTCTCACTACCGACCTATCCGGATACGGGAGCATGAGCGAATATCAGATGAAGGATCTTACCGGACTATCCCTTCAAACCGGTATATGTCTTGATGGCGATATGGATACTTCGCTGTTCATGACCTTGGAGGAAGAGGAAGGAGAGGTTGCCGATAAATGGGGAACAAACAGCTTCACCAAGGAATCCGACACGGCAGGAGTCTATAGCGTCTGCGCCCGGCTTACCATTCAAAAATATGATGATATTACTGGTCAATGGGTGGGTGTATACGACAGTGCAGTCTATGAGGGTTTCGGCGTGCATGCCAGGCCGACCTGGTACTCAGCAACGATTGATGGCCCGGGCAAGATCGTTTATCTCTACAACTGGAATCTGGCTCTGCACCAGAACAGCCCTGATGTGGATCGATCAGGAAAGTACCGGCTGACTTTCAGTCTTGATGATTTTGCGGATTACACCACCTTTGAAGGCAAAATGGAGCAAATTGATCGTCATGTCGAACGCAATACAATGCTGCTGGAAACGCTTCATCCCTCAGACGCATTAGGAGTTAATACACCGGTATATGTGTCTCCAACCGAGATGTACGTGGAAATTGACATAATTCACCTGGAAACAGGGGAAGAATAGGGACAGAATGGAACAGTAATAAAACCGGTCTTGGACATGGCAGCAGGATATTGTGATTTCATCAGGCATTCTGTTTTCACTTTCAACAATTAAGCGCAAATAATTGATAAAGTTCTCTTAAAAAGTATGACTAGAAAATGAATAAGCGAGGAATCGTATTATGAAGAAAATGATGAGAAACAGTTTGATGAGTTTTGCCTGTTTCCCCGTTGTGCTCGCCTTGCTGGCGGTCCCTGTGCCATTGTTTGCCAAGCCGCCTGTCGTGGTGGAACCGGTCAATACAGACGGCCCGCTGCTTGATAAGATGTCTGATTCCGGCGAGCTCTTCGGGGATCTGTACAGGATTGCCCGCTATGAAGGCTGGGATGAAATTAAGAAAGTGCCTAAATTTGGCGCAAATGGCGAACCCGTTTATGGACCGATTACCTGGACTGATCCTGAGGGGGAAGACCATGAGGTAACTGTGCAGCTATTGACGAATGAAACGGCACCTGGCGAATATATCTTCCCAGTGGGAGGCGAACCAATATTGACTGAGGATTATGCCTGCGTCCTTGTTGATGAGGATGTAACTATTGAGGCAGACATGATTGTTGTCGAAAATTCTAACTCGCATAAACAATATATCGTCTCCCCGTACCCCAGTCAATGTGTGCAGCCGGTGGCCGATGCTGTGCGCTGGGGTAATATCTATGCAAAATCAAAGCTCAGCGACAACCGTATCCCCCTGGTGATGACCTATGATGTTACCTGGAAGAGAACCGAATGTGAGGTGAAGCCCGAACTGTTCCTTGATGGCGAACCTGACGGAGAAACCTGGAATGAAATTACCTATTATAAGGATATCTACTGGGCTGATCTGGTCCAGGAGGTTGAGTTTGGCCGGCTGAATCTGGCCAGGGCGCCCAAGGCCGTATTGGACGCCTCGTTTGACGAGGCAATTCGTTCGCTGAATGCGGCTGATGACATCAAGATAGATGCCTCGGGACGTCTGATGGTGACCACGGAAATCTATGATGAGTTCCTCACCGATGGGGCCGGTGATGCTCTGTGGCTGGAGACAGTGGTAAAGGCCATCGACTCACCCAAGGAAAATCTTGCCCTTTATGTCAAGCTCATGGAGGACGGGCATTTGATTACCCCGGCTGAGGAAAGAGTTCCCATTGATTTTTCCCTCAATGGAGGCATCCCCATTGATCAGCTGGTTGCATTGGAGGATGGCCCTTCGGATGCCCCGCGGCCTACCATTGACATTGTGAAGATGAAGTTATTTGGACTCGGACATCTGGTCGATGCCGGAATAATTTATAATGATGATGGTACTATTACTGATACCGGCACTATTGTTACTTATTCCATAAGAATGAAGGCGGATGGCAGCCTTTACCTGGATGGTGATGGCAACATGGATATCACCTGTACTGAAGGCGAATTGGTGGATGACCAATACTGTGTCGAATATGAGGGGATAGTGACAGCTTCCGACAGTAATGTTTGCTCAGGTGATGACTTCCCGCTTGCTGCTTCCTTTTTTTCAGCCGCGGCGGACAAGAAAGGCAATATCACCGTTGATAAGATCGTTTATATTAACTCGATTCTCGGCATCAACAAGGTTGTCGGCAAGGTCTATGATGATGACGGCAAGCTTCTCGTCAATTACGCCAAGAACCCCGTTTATTTTAATTACAACACAATACCTGTCTACGATCGTCTTGAGACATTTGGTCAGCATCGTGGTCGGGCAAAGGTGGGCCAACCTGCCATTGAACCTGTATACGATGGCATGTTTGAGTTTCTGGAGGAAATATCGCCCGGTAACTGGCTACATACGGAGGATTACATAAATGGAAGGGTATTTGATGATGTAAATGTCGACCCTGCTCTGACCTCCGATATTGGTGGTTTCACCTCTATGTCGGATGATGATCTGCAGGTCATCAAATTTACCCATACCTACCAGATCCCCGGTCTGAGATAGTCGATTACTGTCCCGGACATCATACAACGGTTTCAGGTTTGTGTTGCAGTTAAGACGCAAACCTGAAGCCCAATCAGCATTTCCTTCCCTATTGGGGGCATATAGCACTCCCATCTCATCTGCCGGATCATGGATACCGATCTCTGCACCCCGGAAATTCTCCCTCTTGCTTTCCTTAATAAAAGCCGGTTGCCCATGCTCCATTAATCAAACAGCTTTTTCCTGTCTGACGGATGTAATGCTTGAATTCCGGCCGGTTATATTGTTTATTGATCACTGAAGCGTCCGGATGTCTGCCTGTCATGCAGTCAGCCACTTTTTTTATACTGTCTTACACCAATATGATGTGAAACTGTCACAGGAGGGAACCAATGGCTCTGCACCCACGGGCAGGAAAACCCGCTGCACTAGAAGATTTATGCAATATCCCCCGGCTGATTGCCGCCTATTATCAGTATGCGCCGGACGTCAGTCTGGATGAGCAGAAGGTCAGTTTCGGCACTTCGGGACACCGGGGCAGCTCCTTCAAGAGCAGCTTCAACGAGCCTCATATCAAGGCGATCTCCCAGGCGATAGTTGAGTACCGCCTCTCCCAGGGCATCACCGGTCCCATTTTTGTCGGCATGGACACCCATGGCCTGTCCGAACCTGCCTTTGCCACCGCCCTGCAGGTCTTTATCGCTAACGGGCTGGAGGTTCGCTATCAGCAGGGCAGGGGATACACGCCCACGCCGGTGGTGTCCCATGCCATACTCTGTTGGAACAAAAAATATCCCGACAATAAAGCCGACGGGGTGGTGATCACCCCCTCGCACAATCCTCCTGAAGATGGTGGTTTCAAGTACAATCCTCCCCATGGCGGACCGGCTGACAGTGATGCCACCAAGGTGATCGAGCAAAGCGCCAATGAGCTGCTCGCCAGGGGCTTGCAAGGGGTTCGCTTTCTGCCGTTCACCGAGGCCTTTGCCTCGGCCCAGGCCGTGGCCCATGACTTTGTGCGTCCCTATGTGGATGACCTGCAGCAGGTCATTGACATGGAAGCCATCCGCAAGGCCGGCATCAAAATCGGCGTTGATCCCCTGGGCGGCTCCGGCATCGCCTTCTGGCCGGTTATTGCCGAGAGATACGGTCTGAATATTGAGGTGGTGAATAACCGGGTTGATCCGACCTTTTCCTTCATGACCCTTGATAAGGACGGCAAGATTCGTATGGATTGCTCCTCACCCTACGCCATGGCCTCGCTTATCGCCCTCAAGGATCGTTTCGACATTGCCGTGAGCAACGACCCTGATTACGATCGGCATGGCATTGTCACCCGTGAGACAGGCCTGCTCAATCCCAATCACTATCTGGCCGTGTCCATCAATTACCTCTTTACCCATCGTCCCGGATGGGGTGCGGGGCTCAGCGTGGGCAAAACTCTTGTTTCAAGCTCGATGATTGATCGGGTTGCCTTAGGGATAAAGAGGAAATTGTCGGAAGTGCCGGTGGGTTTTAAATGGTTTGTCCAGGGACTGTTTAAGGGCGAATACGGGTTTGGCGGTGAGGAAAGCGCTGGCGCCACATTTCTGCGTAAGGACGGCAGCGTCTGGACCACTGACAAGGATGGCATCATCATGGCCCTGCTGGCGGCTGAGATTACCGCGGTCACGGGGAAAGACCCCGGCCTGCATTACCAGGAGCTGGTGCAGCAGTTCGGCTCCCCGCTTTATGAGCGGATCGAGGCGCCGGCCACGGCTGAGCAGAAAAAGGTGCTTTCCAATCTTTCCGCTGAAGATGTCGAGGCAAAGACCCTTGCCGGCGAGTCGGTGCTGGCCAAACTAACCCATGCACCAGGCAACGGGGCGGCAATCGGAGGATTAAAAGTCGTCACCGAAAACGGCTGGTTTGCCGCTCGACCTTCGGGCACCGAGGATGTTTACAAGATTTACACGGAAAGTTTCAAGGGCGAATCTCACCTGAAACTGATCCAGAAAGAGGCCAAGGAGATTGTCGCCGCCTCTTTTGCCAAGGCCGGTTTATGAGGGGTGTCCATGGAGAGTTGGGCATGAACAGAGATCCGGGCATTACCTGCCCGCTGTTCAAGCAGCCGCGGCCAACTCCAGCCTTATTGAGGCGCCTGTCATCGTGACGCGGAGACGCGGGTGTTGCAGAGACTGGAAGAGGGGTCTACCGAAATAAAAAAGCTCCTGCTGCAGGCTGAGGCTGAACGCGGAGACAGCCTGTTCGCGCAGTGACAGATCCTGCCGCATGAGGCCTTGCAATTTCCCTATGCTTGCCTTATCCGGCGTTGGCGAGGAGAGGTGGCCCAGAAACGGCAGGGCCTGGGCGTAGGAACATTGCTGTTCGTGCCTTCTGATATGGTCCCTGATGGGGTCTTGGTCTGCAAGGAGATCGAAACGACTGAGGCAATCCCGGCCATAGACCGCTTCAATTCCCCTGGTGTCCCAGCATTGCAGCAGACTGCACTCAAGTGGCCGGTCTGCATGGATAATGCATGCGGACTGAGCTGCATCATAAAAAATACACTCCCAGCTTGCTCCCTTGCCGGCAATCTTGATCATTTCATAAGAGGCCGGTTCTACCTTTCCCGTAAAAGGGTTAAAGGACGGCTCCCCTTTTCTGATGGTCACCAGATTCTGCAGCGAAAAGATCCCTTTGCGGAGCAAGGGCAGATCCCCTCTGTGAAGAATTGGACCACCATTTTTGCAGCATGTGCCGCATCTCTGACATCGTTGTTGAAATTGCATTGGGTAATGATTATAAATTATTTCTGGAATTTTCCAACAGGTTGTTTTATTTTGTAACATTTTCTTTGATCCGCGACAGAAATTTTTTTTAAGTGGCGGGATTCAGAAATTCTGGCTATTGCTTAAAAGTCGTTGCAACGCATTCGAGGGAAGGGGCATAAGCTGGCATGAATTATTGTAATAAATCGCGAGAAGAACTAGCCGAAGATGTGGCCAGATTACGCAAGAGGGTCGAGGAGCTTGAGCAAGTCGCAGGTTCAGGCATGACCGAAAACAGTCTGGACCGGCATCTTGATCATAATCGTCTCTGGCAGGAAACCTTTGATGTTGTTGACGATCTGATGTATATCGTTGACCGTGAATTTAAAATTGTCCGGGCTAATAAGGCAACCTGCGACAATTTCGCTCCTGCAGAATTGTTGGGTAAAAAATGTTTTCAGTTTTTCCATCAACTCAATAACCCTGCAAATCACTGCCCCGCCTGCAAGGTCTTTCATTCCGGCAAACCTTATCATGTCGAACGCCAGGAGCCATTCCTGGAGAATAGATGGTTTGCCGTTTCGGCATATCCCATCAAAGATGATCATGGCTTTGTCTGGCAATGTCTTGTTGTCTACCGGGACATCACCGACAGCAAAAAAATGATAAACAAGCTCAATGAGCTTGCCATCAAGGATGATCTGACCGGCCTCATCAACCGTCGTCATTTTATCGAGGTGCTTGCCCGTGAATTCAGACTTGCCGCCCGTCGTGGCAGCGGTCTTGTTTTCATGCTCTTCACCGTAGATAAATTTAAAGAGATCAATTCCTCCTGCGGCAGAAAATTCGGAGATTTTCTGTTAAAGGAAATCTCCACAGTCCTGGTTAGCAATGTACGTAATACCGATATTTGCGGCCGCATCGGCGCAGATGAATTCGGCGTGCTTCTGCCTGATGCTGATGCTGTTGAAGGGCAGATCATTGCCCGCAATATCCATTCCCAGATGTGCCAGTTTGTTTTTGATGATGGTGAGATAGGCCGTCAGATTTCAATAAGTGTCGGGGTTGTGGCAAATAATGCGATGAATCTGGAAAACCATGAGGATTTCTTTTCTCTGGCGGACAAAGCGATGCATGTGGCCAAAAGCGAGGGCGGCAACAAGGTTGTGTTGCTCATGGATAGTGATTTGCAATAATATGGGGATTTGATGCCGATTAAAACCGGACCAGATTCCGACCGTCCGCTTTTGCCTGGTAGAGGGCGCGGTCGGCAGCCTCGACTAAACGCTCTGCCGTAGCGTCGGTCCAGGAAGAATTGAATGTCGACACGCCGATACAGACACTAATGTTTATGTCGCGATGAATGATTTTCCCTTTTATATTGCGGATGACAAAGGAATAGCTTTCGATCTTGTCTCTGATGATTTCAGCCTGCCTGACTGCCTCTTCGAGTTTTACCCCGTACAGCACAATAGCAAATTCTTCTCCGCCGTATCTGGCGACAAGGTAGTCTAAACCGGATTCTCCCAGCTTCTCCTGCTGCATATGAGCACCGATGATCTTGGCAACGGTACTTAAGGCCTGATCGCCGATTCTGTGACCATAGCTATCGTTGAATTTTTTGAAATAATCGATGTCGAGCATCAGCAGAGAAAGGGGGCGCAATGCCGAGAGTAAGTCAATTTTTCTCTGGAGAAACTGGTCGAAATAACGGCGGTTGCCAAGTCCGGTAAGCTGATCGGTCTTGCACAATCTTTCCAGATTGTCAGTGTCCGTTTTCATCATGTCAATGAGAGAGCGGAAGGCGATGCGGAGCTGCTTGATCATGATGCTCGGCTCCGCATTGTTTTGGATAGTCGTTATAGCTGAGTTCTCAAGTCGAGCCACCTCGCCGGTTCTTTTAATGGAGAGTAGCCGAAATTCCTGCAGAAGATCTTCCGATTCGACAATTGCCTCTTGTAACTGTTTGAGACATGGCTCATTTAACACTCTGCTTTGACGTGCAAAAGCATTTTTCAGATGGTCGGCTGAAAAGTCGTTTTGTTCAAGAAGTTCGTCGGCCAATTGCCGCAGGTCGTTTTTTTGCAGGTCGGTCAGTTGTTCATAGTACTGTTGACTGAAGAGACAGTTGAAGAAGGCACGCCAGTCAGAATCTTCTGCAATACCTTTCTTATCGAGCAGCCGGTTAAACAGTTTTTTGTCTGTTAAGGATGAAGAGGAAGGAATTCCTTTGTCAGTCATGCTTAAGTTTTATAACTTTGCCGTTTCGTTAAATTGATAGAAAAATTCATCAATAATTCTTTCCATGTTGTCCTGGAAGTTGGGCACATCCGGCAGCTGCTGGTTCTGATCAATGAAATCCTGCACATTAAAGGTGAAATTTTCCGGCAGAACCGAACGGATACCAATGCTTTCCACCAGAAAATTCGCCAGACTGACGATTCTGACGTTCAGCTGTTCAGCCTCCTGGCTGTTATGTCTGTGGTGGAAGCCAACCGGGATGGTGATATTGTCCGGCAGTCCCCACTTCTGCAGCAGTGCCATACCGACCCTGGCATGATCCGTTTGCAGCAGGAATTGCTCCAGTTCAACGAGAGAGTTGAATTTTCTGCCCAGATTTTTATTGTTTGAGATGGCAATCTGCAAAGGTCTGTTCAAAATCACCTTGCCGATATCGTGGAGCAGAGAGGCGGTATAAATGGCACCGGCCTCCTCAACTTTTGCATATTTTACTATGACCGATGACAGCACTGCTGTGGCATGGGAGTGATGCCATAAGGTGCCCGGTTCAAGATTGTAGGCCTGCTGGGGAGATCGCATTAAACCGGCAGACGCGCCGGTAATGGCGATAATTTTCACCGTTTCCAGCCCGAGTCGGATAATGATATCCTTGATTGATGTAATTTCACGCATATGGCCGAAATAAGCCGAATTCGCCAGCCGCAGCATGTTGGCCGTCAGGTTGGGATCCATCTCGATCTTGTTGGCCATTGCCGGGATACTGACCTGATTGTCGTAGGCCATCTGCAAGACCTCCAGGGCGATGTCCGGCCTGGGAACCAGTCTGTCGACATCCTTGATATATTTATTTTCCGTTTCCATACGCTCATGCCGTAATAAATGCGATATTCTTAGCGGATTGCCGCAGCGGTCAGGTTACAGCCGGACAACAATCCTTCCCTTTATTTTCCCTTTGAGTATATTGTCTATCTCATTGTTTAAATGATACAAGTCGATGTCTCGTGCAAGATCGTGCAGTTGGCCTATTTTCCACTCTGCGGCGAGCTTATGCCATATCCGCTGACGTACGGAAAGAGAGCAGCTTGCCGAGTCGATACCGCTCAAGGTAACTCCCCGGAGGATAAACGGATACACAGAGATGTTGAGGTTCGGCGAGGCCACATTGCCGCAACAGGTTACGATGCCGCCATAGCGAGTGGTTCTGATGGCGGTTGTCAGAATGTCGCCACCGACAGTATCAATAACACCGGCCCATTTCTCTCTCAATAACATTTTGCCGGTTGTGTCAGAGGCTTGCTGGCGGGTGAGGATGTTTGCTGCGCCAAGTCGCGTCAGCAGTCCATGCTCCTCGCTCTTGCCCGTCACCGCTGTCACCTGGTAGCCCAGTTTGGCCAGAATGGCCACCGAGACGCTGCCCACTCCGCCTGTGGAGCCGCTGACCAGGATTTTGCCGTCTTCCGGTTTGATGCCGTGATCAACTATTTTAAGCACTGACTGGGCGGCCGTAAAGCCTGCCGTGCCGTAGATCATGCTCTCGTAAAGGCTCATACCGTGGGGAAGGGGCACGATCCATTCCGCCGGGACCCTGATAAACTGGCCGAAACCCCCCGGTATTTTTGTGCCCAGGTCATAACCGCAGACAATGACCTCGTCTCCGGCTTTGAACTTTTCGTCTCGGCTTTCCACGACAATTCCTGCCGCATCCACGCCGGGTGTATGCGGGTAGCGGCGGGTAACGCCCTTGTTGCCGGATGCGGACAGGGCATCTTTGTAGTTCAGGGAAGAAAAATGTACGGCAATGAGCACATCGTGATCCGGAAGTTCAGAAATGTCTCTTTTTTTTATTTCTCTGAGAAAGACATTGCCAGGTTCTTCCCTGACAACCATGGCCTGAAACAGCTGCTGCGTCATATTTTTTAACTATTATAAAGGATTACAGTTTTTGGAAATGAAATTGCGCTCATGCTGAGATGTTTTTATGAATTCATCTTACCTGATTCCTTAGTTTATTGACAAAGATTTATTTTCATTTAGACTGGCTGCAGGAAAATTCGAAACTACGGGGCGGATAAGACCGGACAAACGCATGTTCCTGCATGAAAAATAAATTAAGGATCGGACTGATAAGATGAATGAAACACCACAGCGAGCCATCTGGGGCAGCAAGATCGGCTTTCTTCTGGCCGCTGTCGGCTCCGCCGTCGGGCTTGGTAATATCTGGCGTTTCAGCTACATGGCCTTTGAACATGGTGGTGGCGCATTTCTCGTTCCCTATGTGTGCGCCCTGCTGCTGGCCGGTATTCCGCTGATGATTCTGGAGTATACCCTGGGTCATCGAGAGAAAGGTTCGTCGCCGCTGGCTTTTACCCGTGTGTCACCCAAATGGGAATGGGCCGGTTGGTGGATGCCCACTGTGGCCCTTTTCGGCATCATGCTTTATTATGCTGTTATCATCAGCTGGTGCATCAATTATTTCTTTTTCTCCTTTAATCTCGCCTGGGGGGCTGATCCCCAGGATTTTTTCTTTAATACCTTTCTACAGCTTTCCGCTTCACCCTTCGAACTCGGCGGCATACGAATTCCCATTCTTTCCGGCACGTTTTTTGTCTGGTTTATCTGCTGGATCATCTGCTACCGGGAGGTGAATCACGGCATTGAAAAGGCATGTACAGTCTTCATGCCGATTCTTTTTCTACTGACCCTGATTCTTGTCGGTTGGACCATTACCCTTGACGGGGCGACAGATGCCATCAGAGACTATTATCTGAAGGCCGATTGGGATAAAATCAATATCTTCAGTCATTTTAATGATCCCGATGTCTGGTCGGTGTGGATTGCCGCCTTTGGCCAGATCTTTTTCACCTTGTCCCTGGGCTTCGGCATCATGATAACCTTTGCCAGTTATCTGCCGAAAAAGACGGATATCGTCGGTAATGCCCTGTGGACATCCATCATCAATTGCGCCTATTCTTTCATAGCCGGATTTGCTGTCTTCGGTATCGTCGGGTTCATGGCAAAGGCCAAGGGGGTGGCGTTCAATGAGGTGATCAAGGGCGGCCCCCAGCTGGCTTTTGTGGTGTACCCTGAGGCGATCCGTCAGTTGCCTTTCGGCCAGTCTCTTTTTGGGGCCATGTTCTTCCTGGTGCTTATTTTTGCCGGTCTTTCCTCCGGCATTTCTCTCATTGAGGCCTTCACCTGTTCCATTACAGACAAGTTTTCCTGGTCGAGAAAGGCGGTGGTCAGCGGCCTCTGCCTGCTCGGTTTTCTGGGAAGCATTATTTTCACCACCAGAAGCGGTATGCTTCTGCTTGATATCACCGATCATTTCATCACCAATTATGGCCTATTGATGGGCGGCATTTTTGAATGTTATATCGTGGGCTGGCTACTGAAGGCCCATGTGGCAAGAAGCCACGTAAACAGGAGCGGGGGGGTGTCGCTGCACGTTATCTGGGATATCTGCATTCGCTATTTTACCCCTCTCGTTCTTCTGGTTATCATGCTGCAGGCTTTCCTGGGTGAACTGCGCCAGGCCTACGGCGGTTATTCAGCAGATGCGCTGATCCTCTTCGGCGTAGATTGGCTGCTGCTGACCGTTGTCGTATCCGTTCTTTTTACATTTTATCCCTGGGAAAGGGAGAAACTGAAAAAACGCCATCATGTGGCAGAAGACCAACTTTTAACCTGATCCGTAAGGAAAAACAGACTGCAAATGACTAAAGAGCCCATTCAGGAGAAACTTTTTGCCCTTTACCGCGTCAGTTCGGAACATCTGACGGATTTTTTAAAGAGGGGGAGCATTGACGAATATGGTATTCGGGCTAATGAATTTGATGTGTTCTGTGCCTTCTGGGTAACAGCCTGCTATCTGCGCAGCATCAGCAAGCCGCAGGAGAGGGAGGTGGAAAATTTCAACCGGTCGGTGGTTGTCACTATTGTCGACAGGATTATCGCCTCCCGTTCGCAGGAGCTTGAAGACGAGCAGATTGATTCTCTCTCCCAGGCAATTACCAATGTTTTTGTCGATAGATTTTCCAGTTACCGTGAGTTTTTCCAAGCTGACCTTGGTCAGAGGGAGGCCGACCGTGTCCGTCTCTTTCCCTGCCTGGTAGAGGGCTTTTTGGGTAATGTGCTGGACAAGCCCGTCCCTGAGCACTCGCCGATTCGTCAACTTCTTGATTCCACCTTGGAAGATATGCTGAACAAGTCAGCGATTTTTTTGTCGGCTGACCTGTAAAAATATAAGAGGTATTATGCAGAAAATTAAAATTGGTGTGATCGGTGTGGGGTATCTCGGCAAATTCCACGCTCAGAAATATGCCGCAATGGATGATGTGGAACTGGTCGGCGTGGCGGATGTTTCAGGCGAGGCTGCCCACCAGGTTGCCCAGACAAACAAGACGAAACCGTTTGCGGATTACCGGGAACTTCTCCGGCATGTTGATGCGGTGAGCGTGGTGGTGCCGACGCCGCTGCATCATCAGGTGGCCAGTGACTGCTTTGCGGCAAATGTCGATGTGATGCTGGAAAAACCCATGACCGTTACCCTGGCCGAGGCTGATGATCTGATCGACAAGGCGGAAAAGGGCAAGCGTATTCTCCAGGTAGGCCATCTGGAGAGGTTTAACCCGGCAATCGTCGCCATGCAGGATTATCTGACCTGCCCGGTTTTTATCGAATCACAGAGGGTTCATTCTTTCAAGCCCCGGGGCGTTGAGGTGGATGTGATCCTTGATTTGATGATCCACGACATTGATATTATCCTCACTGTTGTTCCATCTCCCCTTGAATCAATCTCCACCATCGGCGTGCCGGTGGTGACCAAGGAAACCGATGTTGCCGCCGCCCAATTAATCTTTGCCAACGGCTGCACCGCAAATGTCTCGGTGAGCCGTGTGGCTCATGACAATGTGCGCAGCCTGCGCATATACCAACCCGGCAGTTCGCTTACGGTAAATTATGCCACCAAGGAAATAAAAATCATTGAGCGGCTCCCCGGCTCGACCCCGGAAGGTTACCCCAATGAAAAGACAGCGCATTTCTGTTTTACCGAGCAGGATGCCCTGGCGGCGGAACTGACGGATTTTGTCCGCAATGTTCGTCTGAGGCAGAGGCCGAAGGTCTCCGGCAGTGAAGGACGGCGGGCTCTTGAAGTGGCATTGCAGATTATCAGCCAGATCAGGGACCATATCAACAAGCATAAAGACGTTTTATGCTGCGGATAATGATTGTTGCCGGTGAGGCCTCAGGCGACCTGCATGGGGCGCATCTGGTTGCCGCCATGAAGCAGCTTGCCCCGGATCTTTCCCTGTGCGGCATGGGGGGTGTGGAATTGCGCAGGCAGGGCGTTGATATTTTATATGATGCCGCCAAAATGGCGGTTGTCGGCCTGGTTGAGGTTATCGCCCATCTCAAAGATATCCGCGCCGCCAGGAATATACTTGCTGATGAACTGCGGAACAACCCGCCCAACCTGCTCATTCTCATCGATTACCCTGATTTCAATCTGCTGCTGGCGCAGAAGGCCAGGCAGTTCGGTATTCCCATTTTTTATTATATCAGCCCGCAGGTCTGGGCCTGGCGCAGCGGCCGGGTCAAAAAAATCGGCAGAATCATTGACCGGATGGCGGTCATCCTGCCCTTTGAAAAAGAGTTTTACCAGAAGCGCGGGGTTGAAGTTGAGTATGTGGGCCATCCTCTGCTTGATTCGGTCCGGCGCACCATGGAAAGAAGCGATTTCTGCCGGCTCCATCAGATCAAGCCGGACAACATTCTGCTGGGGATTCTGCCGGGCAGCAGAAAAAAAGAGATACGCGCCATGCTGCCCGTTTTTCTGGAGACCGCTGCAAGGTTGCGGGAAACCCATGGCAACCTGACCATCCTGCTTCCCCTGGCCCCGAGTCTCACCATGGAAGATCTGCTGGCATGCGGCTTAGACAGGCAAGGGCTCGAGATCAAGGTCATCTCCGAGGATCGGTACGATCTCATGGCCTCCTGCGATCTGGTCATTGCCGCATCAGGCACGGTGACTCTGGAGCTTGCCATTCTCGATGTGCCCATGGTGGTTGCCTATAAGGTGTCACCCCTGACCTGGTTGGTGGGCAAAATGCTGGTCAAGGTTGACTATGCCTCGCTGGTCAACCTCATCGCCAGCCGTGAGGTGGTCAAAGAATTGATGCAGCATGAGGCCACCCCGGAAAAAATTTGTGCGGCTTTGCAGGATATCTTACCCGGCAGTGTAAAAAGGCAGGAAATGCTGCACGATCTGGCAGAGGTGAGGAGAAAACTGGGCGGCGAAGGGGCCTCGATGCGGGCTGCGCGGCTGGCCCTGGCCACAGCCAGCTGAGGATGCAAAAAACAGGTGAAAAAAATTCTGTTGCCTGGTAAGTATTTTTTCGGGAAGGAAAACGGCATAATAATATTAAAGGTTATCCATGAAAATTTTGATTGCTGAAGATGATGTGATGACCCGGGTCATCCTTCAGGAGATGCTGGCTGATGTAGGTTCAACCTATGGGGCTGAAAATGGTAGGGAGGCAATTGAAGTTTTTACCCAGGCTTTGCAGGACAGGGACCCTTTTGATCTCGTCTGTCTGGATATCATGATGCCTGAGATGAACGGCCAGGATGCTCTGGTGCAGATCAGGAAAATCGAAGAGGATCTGGGCGTCATCCCGGAATACCAGGTGAAGGTGATCATGATAACCGCCCTGAGTGATCCGGAAAACATCAGAAAGGCTAAGGAAGAAGGCCGCTGTGAGGCCTATATGACCAAACCGGTCAAGATGGATCAGCTGCTGCAGCAGATAAAGAAGCTTGGTCTGGTTGTATCGTATTCGTTTTAGAAAAACGAATACAGGTGGATAGTCTGTAGGTATTTAGGTTGGTAGCGGATGAGGATTTGCCTCGACTTCTTTTGCTAACAGACTAAAAGCCTCATTACCTTAAATCCCTGAGTTGTTCCGAAGATAATCGATCAGTTTCCTGTGGCCGGCCGGGAAGGCGAACCTGTGCAGTTCACTGAAACTGACCCATCTGTTTTCCTGGGCCGCGTGTAAGGCCGGCTCTTTCTCTTCCTCAGCAACGACATCACAGAAAAAGCCATGCAGAATCACCCGGTAATGCATGTAGCTGTGCCGGACGCTGGTGATTTCTTCTGTCATGCCCACATGCAGCCCTGTTTCTTCCAGAAACTCCCGCACCACCGCCTGTTGCGGCGTTTCTCCCTCTTTCAGACGTCCACCCGGGAACTCCCACAGATTTGCCCACACATCATTCGTCTGTCTTTTCTGGATTAAGATCTTGCCGCCTCTCACCAGAATGCCGGTGGCCATCTCGATAAAAACGATCTTTTTTTTTGGCAGCAGCACCGGGCGCTCATGGATCATATCCAGACGGTGCGCCTTGCACCAGTGGATAACGGGGCACTGGCTGCACAGGGGTTTCTTGGGTAGGCAGACCAGGGCGCCTAGTTCCATCAGTGCCTGGTTGAAAATGCGTGATTTACCGGCCGGCAGCATTTCCGCGGCCTTCTGCCAGACCAGCTTTTTATTTTCTCTGCTTTTGATCGGGGTGGCGATATCAAACAGGCGGGCGAAGAGGCGTTCAATATTGGCGTCAACCACCGGAAAATCCTGGTTAAAGGCAATGCTCATGATGGCGCCGGCCGTATACGGGCCTATGCCCGGCAGTTTGACCAGGCTCTCATAGCAAGCAGGCAGCATATTGCCCTGCTCAGCCAGGAGTTTGGCGGTACGGTGCAGATTTCTGGCCCGGGAGTAGTAGCCGAGACCTTCCCAGCAGCTGAGCACCTCGTCCTCCTCGGCAAAGGCAAGGGTGGCTATATCCGGGAAACGCTCAAGCCATCTGGTGAAATAGAAGACAACCCTGTCCATCTGGGTCTGCTGCAGCATGATTTCGGAAATCCAGACATGATAGGGTTCATAGGTGTGCCGCCATGGCAGATCCCGGCTGTGGATGTTAAACCAGTTAAGAAGTTGGTCGATAAAGTGGCGGTCAAAAGGCATGTCTGCTACTGTTTTCGTTGGCTGTTCAACCAGTCGATACGGTTCCAGAGACCATGAATGATGCTGACCTCCTGATCATCCAGGCCGGCCCGGCCGAATATGCGGCGGAAGGTGCGCAGGATATGGTCGGGGTTCTGCGGATCAAGATACTCTGCCTCGACCAGAGTCCGGCGCATGTGCTGGTACATGCTTTCCTGGATGCTGCTGTCGGCCCGCTCGGTTCCTTGGGGTTGGTCCTGCTGGGCATGGCGTCCCCGGTTCAGCTCATAAAGGCAGATGGTTACCGCCTGGGCCAGGTTGAGGGAGGGCAGGGCAGGGTCGGTGGGGATGGTTACAAAGAACTGGCACAGATCCAGTTCCGCCGTGGTCAGGCCGCTGTCTTCCCGGCCGAAGACCAGGGCGGTTTTTACGCTGGAATCATGTCGGGCAAACAGGGGGGCAATCTCATGGGGTTCGAGAAAATCCTGCCGGTATTTGCCGAAGCGGCGGGTGGTTCCCAGGCAGAGACTGCAGTCGGCCAGGGCGTCGGCAAGAGTACCGAACATCCTGGCCTGCCTCAGCAGGTCTCGGGCACTGACCGCCATGTCCCTGGCCTGTTTGCTGAGATGATCCGCCCGGGGTTTGACCAGGCGCAGATCAGCAAAACCGAAATTCATCATCACCCGGCAGACGGAGCCGATATTGAGCGCGCCCTGGGGTTGGACCAGGACCACACTGACGGTAGGGGGTGGCATTTAAGAACTCCTGGAATTACCCACGGAGCGCACAGAGTACGCAGAGGTAACTATCTATAATAAATAGTATTTCTCTGTGCTCTCCGTATGCTCTGTGGTGAAGAATAGAATTGTTGCGAGTTCGTCTCATTTACGCATTCAGCAGATTTTTGACAATGGCATCGCCCATTTCCGCCGTATTCACCGTTCTGGCCGGATCAATGGCAATATCCCGGGTGTGGATGCCGGCATCAAGGGTGCGTTCCACTGCCCGGTCAATGGCGTTTGCCGCCGCATCAAGGCCGAAGCTGTAACGGAGCATCATGGCGGCTGACAGAATCTGGGCAATGGGATTTGCGATGCCCTTGCCGGCAATATCCGGGGCTGACCCTCCGGCCGGTTCAAAAAGACCAAATTTGTCTTTGTTGAGGCTGGCCGAGGCTAGCAGTCCCATTGAGCCGGTCAGCATGGCGGATTCATCGGAGATGATGTCGCCGAACATGTTGTCGCACAGCAGCACATCGAACTGGTGGGGATCGCGCACCAGCTGCATGGTGGCGTTGTCGATATAGATATGGTTCAGGGTCACGTCCTCGTATTCCTTGGCAATCTCCTTGACCACCTCCCGCCACAGCACCATGGTGGTCAAGACGTTGGCCTTATCCACCGATGTCACCTTTTTTCGGCGGATACGGGCGGCATCAAAGGCCATGCGGGTGATCCGTTCGATTTCCGCCCGGGTATAGACCAGGGTATCATAGGCCTTTTCCGAGGGACCGCTGCCTTCCCGGCCTTTGGGCTGACCGAAGTAGATGCCGCTGGTCAGTTCGCGCACGCAGAGGATGTCAAAGCCTTCTTTGACGATGTCAGCCCGCAGGGGGCAGGCCCCGGCCAGTGACTTGAACACCTTGGCCGGCCGGAAGTTGCAGAACAGATCAAAGTGTTTGCGCAGGGGCAGCAGGGCGGCCCGTTCCGGCTGCTGCTCGGGCGGCAGGCTCTCCCATTTCGGGCCTCCCACCGAGCCGAACAGGATGGCATCACTCTCTTCGCAGGTTTTCAGGGTCTGGGGCGGCAGGGCCTGGCCATGGTTGTCAATGGCGCAACCGCCCACGTCTGCATAAACATACTCGAGCTGGAAAGAGAATTTTTTCTGGGCCGCATCAAGTACCTTGATTGCCTCTTTCATGACCTCCGGGCCGATACCGTCACCGGCAAGTACCGCTATTTTCTTCATGGTGATATCCTTTAAAATGTATGAGATTTAGCAAAACTGACCAACGGCAATGGAGCGTACTAAATTTCCGCCGGTAGTGATTTGTTATATTTCCGTATTTTTCATTGAACTGCTTGAGCAACTTGCCCGTTTATTCGTGTCCGGCGTATGCCTTGCGCCATTCAATCACTCCCAGCTCTCGGAAACCATGTCTGCAAGGTGGTTTTCAATTTGATAAAGGCTGGATCAACGCACCGCCCCAAGCTAACCTGCCGGGCTAATTGGTCATAGAGGGAGGATGATCGAGATTTTCGAGCCGTTCGCAGGGCAAGCTCCATCGCTTCTTTGGGTCTTTCCGGCTTGGCCTGTCCTTCCTGTAAAAAGTTCTTTGATTTCAGCCAACTTCTCAAGTCCGGGCTCCTCCCATGCCAGCCCAATACCACATCAACTTGTGGCGAGTCGCTCCAAACCCACATTTCAAGCTCAGGATCGATGACCACGGCGGCGGCTCGTTCGCCCCATCCCGATTCTGATAATCGTTTTTCAATCATCGCTTCCAATATCTCTCTGGCAGATCTTTCCTGTCCGCATCCTTCACGGTCGAGCAGGATCAGGGCATGGGCAAACTGATTTCGAAAGAGACTGAGAAAATCGTGACCGCGCAACAAACAGCCCGGATCTCTTTCCGGATGCACATGAACAACTGGCATTGGTTCGCGTATTCCCATGGCCTGCGTGCGGCCGAGAATGCCTTTGATTGCTAATTCCATATCTTTGTCAGCAACCAGAACAACAAGCTCATGGGGATATTGTCCGGTTGTCATCCCAGTACCCCTCCGGCAAAAAGAACTCCAAGGCTTGTTGTCCCCTGCCAATCCTTGAGGGCCGGATGCCGACTCCCCAGCACAATATCAGTTGATCCTTCCTGGGTTTTGGCAAAGCAAAGCACATCTTCCACTTTGACCATACTGAGGATGACAGGGGAATGGGAGGCCAGCAGGATCTGCGCATCATAAACCGAAGAGAGAGACTGAAACATGGTTTCCACCGCCCGGGGATGGATGCCGTTTTCCGGTTCTTCGATCAGATAAACCCCGGTAAAATCCGGCAGGTAAGCGGGCAAGGTCAATGCCAGCAGGCGGAGGGTGCCGTCAGAAGCCATCCAGGAAGGAATCTCCAGCCCGCCGCGATAACAGATGACCAGATAGCGATGCCTGTCGTCGGCCCGTTCGATGATACGAACATTTTCCAGATCAGGCAGGGCGGTTTGCAGGTGCTCAAGCCAGCTTTGAAAATTATCAGGATGAATTTTCTGCAGAGCATCCAGAACCCATGGGAGGTTGGAGCCGTCCGGCTTAAAGCCGCGTATCTGTCCGGGTGGACTGGCTTTACGGATCAGCAGGCTGTTCAAGACAAATTGTTGAACGCCTTCCGTCAACAACCTTTTCAGCCAGGTTGCCACGGGAAACTTCGATTCGTCTTCCGGCAGATTACCAAGGGCCGACTTTCGGGGACCAAGCTTGAAAGCCGGCGCCCAGCCCTTTCCCTTTTTAGGATAAACCTCAGAGTAGAAATTATCATTGCCGCCGGCAACCTTATTAATGACTGTTTTTGTCCCGTGGACTACTTTTCCCGTCATGATGGTCTTCGGTGGCACACGCGTTATGGGGAAAAGCGAAAGCTGCTGAGGCTGTGTTGCACCAGACGAAGATTTTTTCAACAGCACCTTTTCCGTTTGGATGACAACTTCTTCAGTTTCGGCATCAATGCCGAAAGAGACCTCGTAACGAACCGTGTCAAACTCCTTATCCCGCAGCCGGCCTCGAAGCTCCTTGGGAATAGCCGCCTCAATGGCCAACTCAAACTCAGAGCCGGACCTTTGCCACAATAAATCCTGAAAATTCTTGGTTCTCTCACCCACAGCAGTCTCCAGGCCATTGGAAACCAGACTTCCCAGAAAAGCCACCACATCGAGGAATGTTGTTTTGCCACTGGCATTAGGGCCGACCAGAACGTGAAACGGCCCTAATTGCTGGCGGATATACCGCAGGCAGCGAAAGTTTTTTGCCTCAATGAGAGTGATCATGCACGTATTGCCTCCATGGAGAAGAAATGCGGTTCTTGTGTCCGTTAAAGCTAGGCGAGCTTGTTGATCAGCCCTTGAACTGGCGGTCGCGTACAGGCCGAACAGGCTCAATTGTATGGTCGTGTCCGCCGATCTTTTCGAACAGTTCCGCGTCAGCAGCAAAGATGTGATGGTTGTCGACCCCTTGCCGGGAAAGGTCCACAACTTCGAAGATCATTGAATTTACTAGAATACAGGATTGAAGGCGAGAAAAAAATCGTGATCTTCTTGAACATTATGGTAAGAAAAGTCCATGTCACATACCAGACAGGATCATCACATTTTGAGCCCCGATTTCCTGAAAACCATCCCCAACAGTCCCGGAGTTTATCTGATGATAAACAAGGTCGGGAAGGTGATCTACGCGGGCAAGGCCCTTGATCTGCGCAAGCGGCTGGCCTCCTATGCCCGCTTTCAGGGGGCGGCCCATTCGAAAACCGGGGTCATGGTCAGCCGTATTGCCAGGGTGGAAACCATACTCACCCGCACGGAAAAGGAGGCGCTCATCCTTGAGTCCTCTCTGATCAAAGAACATCGCCCCAAGTACAATGTCATTCTGCGCGATGACAAAAATTACCCGCTGATCAAGGTAACCGTTGGCGAAACCTGGCCGCGGGTCATGATGACCCGGCGCAAGATCAAGGATAAGTCCCGTTACTTCGGGCCGTTCAGTTCGGTTGGCGCCATGTGGTCGACCATCAAACTTCTGCAGTCCCTTTTCCCGTTGCGGCGCTGTAAGGGCGCGGAATTGGAAAAGCGGTCACGCCCCTGTCTCAATTTTCAGATGAAGAGATGTCCGGCCCCCTGCATGGGCAAGGTGGATGCAGCCCTCTATCAGGAAATGGTGCGGGATGTGCTGATGGTTCTTGAGGGCAGAAACAGGGAACTGGCCCATAAGCTCAAGGAGAAGATGTCCCTTGCCGTTTCCCGGCTGCAGTTTGAGGAGGCGGCGCTCTACCGGGACCAGCTCCGGGCTCTCGCGGAAACCCTGGAAAAACAGATCGTGGCAGGGGAGGGCGCTCTTGAGCTTGACGTGTTCGGTTTCGTGCGGCAAGGCCCGTCCGTGGCCATATCCATCATGACCGTCCGTCATGGCCGGGTGCTGGGGCAACAGGTTTTCTTTCTTGCCGAGCCGGTTGGCGAAGATGCCGAGGTGCTGGCGGAAAGCGTCAAAAGGTATTATGAAGAGGCGGATTTTATCCCCAGGGAACTGCTGTTTCCCTTGTTGCCGGATGATCATCAGTTGCTCAGCGAATGGCTCTCGGAAAGAAAAAAACAGAAGGTGATTTTCAAGGTGCCGGTGCGGGGTGACAAGACCCGTTTGCTAGACATGGCCCAGGCCAATGCCGGACAGGTTTTTGCAGAAAAGGACAAAAAGGAAAAGAGCTGGGATGTCCTGGCCGCTTCCCTGATGGAAACGCTGCATCTGCAGCGCCGTCCGGACCGGATCGAATGCCTTGATATCTCCAATATCAGCGGCCAGCAGGCGGTGGGCTCACTGGTCTGTTTTGAAAAAGGGGAAAAGTCAGGCAAACGCTACCGCCATTATAAGATCAAGACGGTTCCCGGGCCGGATGATTACCGGATGATAGCTGAGGTGCTGGAACGAAGATTCACGCGGGGTATTGATGAGGGTGATCTGCCTGATCTGCTGATGCTTGACGGTGGTAAGGGACAGCTGCATGTGGGCATCGACATGGCCAGGCGCTTTGCCCTGCAGGACAGGATAGAGCTGGTGGGCATTGCCAAGGGAAAAGGACAGGAGGGTGAAAAACTGTTCCGGCCGGGTCGCAAGAATCCCATTCTTCTGCCCCGCCATTCCTCCCTGCTGCTTTTTCTCATGCGTATCAGGGATGAATCCCACCGTTACGGCATCACCTTCCACCGAAAATTGCGCCACAAATCAGCCTTTTCTTCGGAGATCGATAAGATTCCCGGGGTCGGCCCCATGCGGAAAAAGAAATTGCTGCAGGTGTTCGGCAGCCTGACAAAGCTGAAGGATGCCTCAACTGTCGAACTTGCCGCTGTTTCAGGAATCGGCCCTGATCTGGCCGATGTGATTGCCCGTTTTTTCAGGGAGGATGGGTAAGCCGCCCGGCCATATATTTGTTGCTTTTTGTGTGGCAAATCACTATGTTTGTTTCTTCTATCTTATAATCTCCTGTGATGTGTCTCAGTGTATGAATCACAATTATATTGTTACCATATGAAAGGGAATTTGAACTATGTGGGAATATTCGGATAAAGTCAAAGAACACTTCTTAAACCCGAGAAATGTAGGTGAAATCGAAAATCCGGACGGGATTGGAGAGGTTGGTTCCCTGTCCTGTGGCGATGCCTTGAAACTCACCTTCAAACTTGATGAGGCAAAACAAAAAATTATTGATGCCAAATTCAAGACCTTTGGCTGCGCCAGTGCCATTGCTTCATCCTCCGCTCTGACGGAGATGATTAAGGGACTCGATCTGGAAGAGGCCGCCAAGATAACCAATGAGGATATCGCCGACTATCTCGGCAGCCTGCCTAAAGAGAAGATGCACTGTTCCGTCATGGGACGTGAGGCCCTTGAGGCAGCCATCGCCAACTACCGGGGAGTCGCCCTGCCCATGGCTGAAGGGGAGGTTGTCTGCGAATGCTTTGGCGTCACCGATCTGGAAATCAAACGGGCCATTGAGGAGAGCAATCTGCGCACGGTGGAGGAGGTGACCAACTTCACCAAGGCGGGCGGCGGCTGCGGCAAATGCGAAGAGCGCATCCAGGAATTGATCAACGAGGTCAGAAAGACCGGGGTGCCGAAGATCATTCCCATGAGCGGGCCCAAGCGGCTGACCAATATCCAGAAGATCAAGATGATCGAGGATGTTTTTGAAAGAGAGGTCAGGCCGACCCTGAAAAAGGATGGCGGGGATGTGGAGTTGCTCGATGTGGATGGTGATTATGTCATTGTTTCGCTGCGGGGCTCCTGTGCCAGCTGTAGCAAGTCCCAGACGACCTTGAAGGAATATATCGAGAAAAAACTCAGGGAGCAGGTGCTTGACACCTTGATAGTTGAGGAGAGCAAGATATGAGCGGTGCGGACAGAATCATCTACATGGATAATAATGCAACCACCATGGTTGCCCCTGAGGTTCTTGAGGCCATGCTGCCCTATTTTTCGGAACTGTATGGCAATCCTTCCAGTATGCACACTTTCGGTGGACAGGTCGGCAGGGCGGTGCGGACTGCCCGGGAGCAGATTGCCGAGTTGATTAATGCGGATTCTGAAGAAATTATCTTTACCAGCTGTGGTACGGAAAGCGATTCCACGGCAATACTTGCCGCGCTTCAGGCCCAACCGGAGAAAAGGCACATCGTCACCACCAGGGTCGAGCACCCGGCCGTAAAAAACCTGTGCCGGGGCCTTGATTCCCTTACGGGCCATAAACACCGGATTACCGAACTGCCGGTGGAGAGTGACGGCACCCTTGATCTGCAGAGATATGAGGACAGCCTGGGAGATGAAACGGCAATTGTCAGCGTCATGTGGGCCAATAATGAAACCGGGGTGATTTTCCCCATTGAAGAAATGGCGAAGATTGCCAAAAACCGGGGAGTACTCTTTCATACCGATGCTGTCCAGGCGGTGGGGAAAATCCCTATTGATCTGTCCACGGTCCCGGTTGATTTCCTCTCCCTGTCAGGCCATAAATTGCATGCCCCCAAAGGCATAGGGGTGCTTTATGTCAGAAAGAGAACGCCTTTTGTGCCCTTTCTTATCGGTGGACACCAGGAGCATGGCCGCAGGGGCGGTACGGAAAATGTCGCGTCCCTCATCGGACTGGGTAGGGCCTGTGAGCTTGCCGCCCGCCATATTACCGAAGAAAACACCACGGTCAGGGCTCTGCGCGACAAGCTGGAAAAAGGGCTCCTTGAAAATATTCCCAATGCCTTACTCAACGGCCACAAAACCCAGCGCCTGCCCAATACCGCAAATGTCAGTTTTGAGTATGTGGAAGGGGAGGCGATCCTGCTGCATATGGACAGATTCGGCATCTGTGCCTCATCAGGCTCTGCCTGTACTTCCGGCTCGCTTGAGCCGTCCCACGTCCTGCGTGCCATGGGGGTGCCGTTTACTGCCGCCCACGGTTCGATCCGTTACAGCCTCAGTGTCTATAATAATGAGGAAGAGGTGGATTTCGTGCTGGATAAAATGCCGGCCATCATCGCCAACCTGCGGGAGATGTCGCCTTTCTGGCAGAGCAAATAATTGATCCACTCCTGAAAAGTTTATTTTTCACCACGGAGCACGCAGAGATCACAGAGAAACATTTTTTTTGAGATAAGGGCGGTTCGGAACCGCCCCACAGAAGGTATTAACAGCCATGAAAGTCATTCCTCCATCCTATGAAATTCTTACGGATCTTGATCAGCAAAGCCTGGCCGTGCGCATTGAGGCCTGCGGGCGTCTCTGCTATAAAAGCGAAGATAAGATCAGCGCCGATTCCGCACCTCCCTTTATCCGCAGGATATTAAAGCACGGCCATAACTCTGTGGCCGAAATGGCTGTTTTGACGTTAAAAATTGATGTTGATCGTGAATCGCATGTGGCCCAGCTTTTTTCCGTGCTGCCCAAATTTCTGCAGATTGACCGAATGGAAAAAAAGATCCTGCTGGTCAGCGGTTCAGTCCGGGCCTTCCGTGAGCTTTTTCAGGGGCACGCCAACCTCAAGATCGTCAAGGGTATCACCCATTATCTGGCGGAAAGGCATCCTCTTTTTTTTGAAGATATTCTGCCGAAAAGGGGCTTGCTGCTGCAGGAAGGGGTGCTGGTGGAAAAATTGCCGCTGGACGAGGTTGATGCCCTGTCAAGTGATCTGCTGGCCAAGCATCGCTATATTGCGGTAAGATTTATCGTTAATCGGGCCGTCACCCATGAAATGGTAAGGCATCGCCCCTGCAGCTTTCTTCAGGAGAGTCAGCGTTACTGCCGCTATAGTGACAGTAAATTCGGCAGCCAGGTGACATTCATCAAACCTCTTTTTTACGAGGAAGGCAGTGCTGAGTACCAACTCTGGGAAACCGCCATGCTTGAGACTGAAAAATTGTATGTCAAGCTGCTTGAAACATCAACCCCCCAAGCCGCCAGAACCGTCCTGCCCAATTCCTGTAAAACCGAGCTGATCGTCTATGGGAATCTTCTCCAATGGCTCCATATGTTTAAACTGCGCACTTCCAAGGGTGCCGATCCCTCCATGCGGGAAGTGATGATACCACTGCTCGAAGATTTCAAAATTGTCTTTCCTTCTGTTTTTGCGTACTTGACTCCTGAAAAATAAGTATTTCTGCCGATTGTTTTAACAAAAATAATGTAGTATTGACTATTGTCTCCAGCCGGTACCACGGGAGACGTGCGTCCAAAAATTGCCGTAATTGCCAAATATCAGAGCTTATTGCAAAATTCGTTCATGCCAGGATTTTCGGGAGTGTAGAGTACTTTGAGCTGGATTCCCGACAACCGCCTCGGGAATGACAAAATGAAACTTTTGCAAGAGGCTTATCATTTATTAAATTGTCATGAGAAGGAGGAAGTGATGGTTCTTGATCCAACAAAGCACGCAGATTGGGAAATTGCCGAAGATGCTGAAAAGAATATGAAGACGGTTTACGAACTCGCGGAAAAGCTCGGACTTGAAAAGGAAGAACTTCTGCCCCATGGCCATTATGTGGCAAAGCTCGACTACCGCAAGATTCTTGACCGGTTGAAAGACAAACCTGACGGAAAATATGTTGACGTAACGGCCATTACTCCCACGCCTCTCGGAGAGGGTAAGAGCACCTGCGCCATGGGTCTGGTTCAGGGGCTCGGCAAAAGAAACAAAAGCGTTGTCGGCGCCATCCGCCAGCCTTCCGGGGGTCCCACCATGAATATCAAGGGCAGCGCCGCCGGCGGCGGTCTGGCCCAGTGTATTCCGCTGACGCCGTTTTCCCTCGGGCTCACCGGCGACATCAACGCCATTATGAACGCCCACAATCTCGGCATGGTGGCCCTCACCTCTCGCATGCAGCATGAGGCAAACTACACCGATGAGCAGTTGGCCAAGAGAAATCTCAGAAGGCTTGATATCCATCCCAAAAAGGTTGAATTCGGCTGGATCATCGATTTCTGCGCCCAGGCGCTGAGAAATATCACCATCGGTCTGGGCGGCAAAATGGATGGCTTTACCATGCAGTCCAAATTCGCCATTGCCGTCAGTTCCGAGATCATGGCCATCCTGTCCATCGCCACCGACCTGAAAGACATGCGCGAGAGAATCGGTAAGATCGTCGTCGCCTATGATCGGCAGGACCGGCCCGTCACCACAGCTGACCTTGAGGTGGACGGCGCCATGACTGCCTGGATGGTTGAGGCCATAAATCCCAATATGCTGCAGACCATAGAAGGGCAGCCTGTTATCGTGCATGCGGGTCCCTTTGCCAACATCGCCATCGGTCAGTCATCCGTTATCGCTGACCGGGTTGCCTTGAAAATCGCGGATTACAACGTGACCGAAAGCGGCTTCGGCGCAGACATCGGTTTTGAGAAATTCTGGAACCTTAAATGTCGGTATAGCAAGCTGAAACCCAATTGCGCGGTGATTGTTGCCACCATCAGGGCGCTCAAATGCCATGGCGGGGCACCGATTCCGGTTCCCGGCAAGCCCATGCCCGAAGAATACAAGAAAGAAAATGTCGGCTGGGTTGAGGACGGCTGCCAAAATCTCATCCACCATATCCAGACAGTGAAAAAGGCCGGCATCAATCCTGTTGTCTGTATCAATGCCTTCTATGCCGATACGGACGAAGAGATCAAAGCGGTACGCCGCCTCGGCGAGGCGGCAGGCGCCAGGGTTGCCCTGTCGCGCCATTGGGAGCACGGCGGTGACGGAGCCCTTGAATTTGCCGATGCGGTGGTGGACGCCTGCGAGGAAAAAAATGACTTCAAGTTCCTTTATGAGCTCGACACCCCGCTCAGCAAGCGCATTGAGTTGATCGCCAAGGATGTATATGGTGCCGATGGTGTCAGCTACACTCCTGAGGCCCAGGACAAGCTGAAACGAATGGAGGCTGATCCTGAGATGAAGGAGATGGGCACCTGCATGGTGAAGACCCATCTTTCCCTGTCCCATGAGCCGAGACTGAAAGGTGTGCCCAAAGGCTGGACCCTGCCGATCCGTGATATTCTCACCTATAAAGGTGCCGGTTTTGTCGTTCCTGTTGCCGGGGCCATCAGTCTGATGCCCGGTACGGCATCAGATCCTGCCTATCGTCGTATTGACGTGGACGTGGAAACCGGAAAGGTGAAAGGCGTTTTCTGATAGAAAAGTTACTAAAGGCAACCAAGGCGATACTGACGGGAGTTTGCGCTCCCCGGTATCGCCTTTTTTGTTACTTCCCAGCGGATCAATATGTGAAAAAGTTGTTATGCCCACTATAATAAGCTAATATAAAAAATACTTTCAAATAACCTCCACCACTTTTGACATATGGCGCTTCCCGCACAGAAAATAATTGATAAAAAAGCCGGCTTCAGAACAACGGTCAAAGACCAGTCCGGAGCAGGCAAGACCAAGATCGGCGAGGTGCTTAGAAGAGAAGGGCATATTCTCAATACCCAGCTCGAGGAAGCCCTTGCCATCCAGAAGAAATCCGGCCAGCGGCTGGGTAGTATTCTCATCAAGCTCGGCTACATAGAAGACTCGACGATCCTCAATGTTCTGAGTCGAATCCATAATTTTCCATCCGTCGATATCAAAAAGGACCCCCCTAACCCGGAAATTTTCAAAACCATCCCGTTTGATATCGTCAAAAAATATTGCGCCCTTCCTCTCCGTCTTACCGGTAAGACGCTGCAGATTACCATGGCTGAGCCGACAGACACCAGTGCTGTAGAAGAGCTCCAGTCGGAAATGAAAATGGTTTTGTCCGTCTGTGTCTCCACGGAAAACGATATTTTCGATGCGTATAAGAAATATTACAAGATCAGTGATGAGGAATTCAGCAAGCTGACCGGTGCTGATGATCAAATAGACGAGGAAGAGGACGATGTCACCAGTATTGATGACTTTGGTACACTGGCCTCGGAAGCCGCCGAAGATATGGCCATCGAGAGTGACGGGGGCAGGGAGGCTGAAGAGTTCTCCGCCTCCGACGCGCCGATTATCAAGCTGGTAAACGGTATCCTCATCAAGGCGGTTAAGGACGGGGTCAGCGATATCCATATCGAACCCTACGAGAAGTCGCTGCAGGTCCGTTACCGTCTGGATGGCTCCCTCTATAAATCGATGAATCTGCCGTTAAGTATCAAGAACGCCTTGAACTCGAGGGTGAAAATCCTTTCAAGCCTCGATATCACTGAACGCCGTGTTCCCCAGGACGGCAGAATCAAAATGCGGATCGGCAAAAACAAGGTGGTTGATTTCCGTGTCTCAACCCTGCCCACCCTTTTTGGCGAAAGTATCGTTCTCCGTATTCTGGATAAAGATTCGCTCAACGTCGATCTGACCAAACTCGGCTTTGAGTCGAATGTCTATGCAACCTTAAAGCGCTGCCTGAACCGCCCGCAGGGACTGCTGCTGGTTACCGGACCCACCGGTAGCGGTAAGACGGTTACCCTTTATTCCGCCCTGAATTCGCTCAACAGTGAAGACACCAAGATTCTGACGGCCGAGGATCCGGTGGAGTTCAACTTCAGGGGGATTAACCAGGTCAATGTCCATCAGGAGGTGGGGATGACCTTTGCCGCCGCCCTGAAGGCCTTTTTGCGGCAGGACCCTGACATCATCATGGTTGGTGAGATCCGTGACATGGAAACCGCTGAGATTGCCATCAAGGCGGCCATGACGGGACATCTCGTTTTTTCCACCCTGCATACCAATGACTGCGCCGCCACCATCGGCCGTCTGGTTGATATCGGCATTCCACCCTATATGCTTGCCTCGGCCATTACCATGGTGCAGTCCCAGAGGCTGGGACGCCGTCTGTGCAAGGAATGCAAGGTGGAGGTGCCTTTGCCGGACGCGAAGGAACTGCTTGCTATCGGTTTCACGGAAGATCAGCTTAAGAATCTTAAGCTCTATGGCCCCAAGGGATGTCCTGTCTGCCGGGGAGGCGGATATAAAGGCAGGGTCGGTTTTTTTGAGCTGATGGAGATTACCGATGAGGTTGCCAAGGCCATCAGTGCAGAGGTGCCTGAGGATCAGCTGCGCAAGGTGGCTATCCAGGAAGGCATGATTCCTCTGCGCAATGCCGCCATACTCAAGGCGATTCAGGGGGTAACCAGTCTTGATGAGGTACTGAAGAAAACCGTCATAACCGAAGAGAGTCTGCCTGCCTATCTCGTCAACCCGGATATGGAAAGATATGAGGACGGCGATGTCATTATCCGCCAGGGCAATACCGACATTGATTTTTTCCAGTTGATCCAGGGGGCACTGATGGTGGTCAAGGATGGAAAAAAAATTGCTGAAATCACTGAGCCCAACGAATATTTCGGGGAGATGTCGGCGATTTCGGGAGTGGCTCGTTCCGCATCCATCCTCTCCAAAGGAAGATCTGCCATCAAACGTTTCCCCGGCGATAAAATTATGGAGATCATTGAAAAACATCCCCAGGTTGCCAAACATTTCTTCAAGACACTTGTCACCCGCCTCGGTCAGGCCAATGATATCATCGTTAAGCTTGCCGAGAGCCGGGGCAGGTAATATCCACTAGGTAGTATTACCTAACTATTTGGAATTTAAACCTTTATTTTGTCGTATTCTTCTTAAAATAGCCATAAATCCCTTGCAAAACCGGCTTGAGTTCACTAAGATATTTAACTCAGTTTAGCTAATCTTTCTGCTTTCCCCAGGCAAATCACAGCGGACACAACACTTTTTCCATATTCATTTTTTTTTCATTTATGTTTCTTTTCCACTAAGGAGTGATAATGACAGCAAAAATTATCAGCGGGACCGAGACCGCTAAAGCCATTCGCGAGGAACTCAAAATAGAAATTGCCGAGTTGAAGGAAAAGCACAATGTGGTGCCAGGACTGGTGACCATTCTTGTCGGTGAGGACCCGGCTTCCCAGTCTTACGTGTCCGCCAAAAATAAAACCGCTCATGCCCTGGGTATTCACTCGGAGCAGGTGACACTTGCCGCAGATACGAGTGAGCAGGAACTTCTCAATCTGATTGAGAAATACAATAATGATGATAAAATTCATGGCATTCTGGTCCAGCTTCCCCTGCCGAAACATATCAATGAAGCGAAGGTTCTTTATACCATCAACCCGGATAAGGATGTGGACGGCTTTCATCCTGTCAATGTCGGCAAGATGGTGTTGGGGGAACAATGCTATCTTCCCTGTACACCCCATGGCATCCTTGAACTTCTGACCCGCAGCGGTGTCAATACAAGTGGGGCCGAGGTGGTTGTCATCGGCCGCAGCAATATCGTCGGTAAACCGATCAGTAACCTCATGCTGCAGAAACGGGACGGCGGCAACGCCACGGTCACTATCTGCCATACCCGCACTAAAGACATGGCGGCCCATACCAAACGCGCCGACATCATCATCGCCGCAGTGGGTGTGCCTAAAATGGTCACCGCTGATATGGTCAAAGACGGGGTGGTGGTTATCGATGTTGGCGTCAATCGGATAGGTAAAACAGCGGATGGCAAGGCGATACTTGCCGGTGATGTTGATTTTGATGCGGTCAAGGAAAAGGCTGCAGCAATTACCCCTGTCCCGGGCGGCGTAGGACCCATGACCATAACCATGTTAATGAAAAATACCTTGCAGGCGGCCAAGCAGGCTGCAGGCCTGATATAACACTTGAGGGAGAAAAAATATGGCAATCTCAAGAAACGGATGTGAAAGCTGTACAGAGATAACCTGCACCTCCACCAAAAGTGTCCTCTCCCAGGACTTGGCAAAAAATGTCATTACCGCCTACGACCGGGTAAGAATGCGCGGCATGTCGGCCTGTCTCTTCGGTTCCACCGGAACCTGTTGCCGTAACTGCAATATGGGACCATGTCAGATCATTGATGGGGTGGACGAAATGATAGGCATCTGCGGCGCCACAGCGGACACGGTGGTAGCTCGAAATTTTGCCCGCACCATTGCCGGCGGATCGGCAGCCCACACGGACCATGCCCGGGAAATGGTGAAGGGTTTCATTGCCACTGCCAAGGGAGAAACTCCCCATGAAATCAAGGATGTCAATAAGCTGATGATGCTTGCTGAAGTCTTTGGTGTGGCAACAGAGGGCAGGGACAAAAATGATATTGCCCTGGAAATCGGTCAGCTTGCTCTGGCAGATTTCGGTAAACAGGATGATAAGCCCGTCACCATGTTAAAGAGGGCCCCGAAAAAACGCCAGGAATTGTGGAAACGGCTCGGCGTCGAGCCACGCGGTATCGACCGGGAAGTTGTGGAGATTATGCACCGCACCCATATGGGTGTTGATCAGGAGTACCATAACATCATGCTGCAGGGAGCCCGCTGTGCCCTGGGCGACGGCTGGGGCTCCTCCATGCTGTCAACCGAGCTGACCGATATTATGTTTGGCACCCCTGTTCCCCGCCGTGCCATCGTCGATCTCGGCGTTCTCAAACCCGATGAGGTGAACGTAACGGTGCACGGCCATGAGCCACTGCTGGCAGAGGCTTTGTGTCTTGCCGCCCAGGATGAGGAGATGCTCGCCTTGGCCCGCAAGGTCGGCGCCAAGGGTATCAATCTGGCCGGTGTCTGCTGTACAGGCAACGAAATTCTCATGCGTCGCGGTATTCCGGTGGCGGCAGGCTTTGTTCAGCAGGAAATGGCCCTGGCGACCGGCGCCATCGAGGCCATGGTGGTTGATGTGCAATGTATCATGCAGTCCGTGGCCGAGGTGGCCAAATCCTTCCATACCGATGTCATTACCACCAACTACCGGGCCAAGATGCCTGGTGCCGTTCATATCCAGTTTAATGAAGAGGATCCCATGGGCAGCGCCAAGGAGATTCTGCGGAAGGCTATCGGTAACTTTAAGAAACGTGGCGACTTCTATATTCCGCAGGAGAGCAAACTCGACGTCGTGGTCGGTTTCAGCCATGAAACGATCAATTACATGCTTGGCGGCCGTTTCCGTGCAAGTTACCGGCCGTTAAACGACAACATCATTAACGGCAGGATCCGTGGCGTGGCTGCCATTGTGGGCTGTGATAACTACAAATACGCTGATAATAATCATGAAATCATCGCCCGGGAACTGATTAAGAACGACGTGCTGGTGCTGGCCACAGGCTGTGCGGCAACAGCGCTTGGCCGCGTCGGTCTGGTCCGGCCCGAGGCTGCCGAGTTTGCCGGCCCCGGCCTGCGAGAGGTGTGCGAGACGGTCGGTATGCCTCCCATCCTGCACTGTGGATCATGCGTCGATAACAGCCGTCTGCTCATTGCGGCAACCGAGATGGTACGGGAGGGTGGTTTGGGTGATGATATATCCGATCTGCCCATGGCCGGCACAGCGCCTCTGTGGATGAGCGAGAAGGCCGTTGCAATCGGTCAGTACTTTGTTTCCAGCGGCGCCTATGTTATTTTTCAGAATCTGCCGCTCACCGGTTCCAAAAATTTTCATAAATTCATGACCGGGGGAATGGATGAAATGTATGGCGGTCGCTGGGATATTGAAGAGGATCCGCTGAAACTCGCCCAGAAAATGATTGCCCGGATTGATCTGAAACGCAAGGAACTCGGCATAGACAAGAAACGCGAAAGGGTTCTCTTTGATATGGAGATGCGGCGTGATCTGGGAACCGGCGCTCCCTTGAAGGATATCGGCTGCCACGGTCCGACTCCGGCCTGATGAGGGCCTGGAACAGCTGATCTGTTCATTCTACTAACTACTTTAAATTCTTAACATAAGGATACAACCGAATGAAATCGGGAAGTCGTTTAGAAAAAATTCTGACCTCTGGAGGCTTTGCCGTTACCGGCGAGCTGGGGCCGCCCAAAAGCGGAGATCCGGAAGTCGTCAGGAAGAAGGCTGGGATACTGAAAGGACATGTGGACGCGGTCAATATCACGGATTGCCAGACCGCCATTGTCCGGATGTCAAGTATTGCCGCCGGACTCATTACCCTGCAGGAGGGAGTGGAGCCGGTCATCCAGATGACCTGCCGCGACCGGAACAGGATAGGCATGCAGAGTGATATTCTCGGTGCCGCAGCCCTTGGCTTGAAAAATCTTCTCTGTCTTACCGGTGATCATCAGAAATTTGGTAACCACCCAGGATCCAAGGGTGTCTTTGATATGGATTCCATCCAGCTCCTCGGCATGGTCCGGGGCATGCGGGACGAGAAGAAATTTCAATGCGGCGAGGCGATAAAGTCCGCAGAGCCGCGACTTTTTCTCGGCTGTGCCGCCAACCCTTTTGCCAATCCTTTTGAATTCCGCGCCCCGCGGCTTGCCAAAAAGGTGGCCAGTGGCGCTGACTTTGTGCAGACCCAGATTATCTATAATGTCGAAAAATTCGCCAGGTTCATGGAAATGGTTTGTGACCTGGGACTCGACGAAAAGGTTTATATTCTCGCCGGGGTTACCCCACCGAAGTCTCTTGGTATGGCCCGCTATATGAAAAGTTCCGTTCCCGGCATGGATGTTACGGACGAAGTAATCAGCCGTATGAAGGATGCCGCCGACAAGCAGGAAGAGGGCATCAATATCTGTGTGGATATCATTAACCGGGTCAAGGAAATCAAAGGGGTTTCCGGTGTCCATATCATGGCCATCGAGTGGGAGGAGGCGGTACCTGAGATTGTCAAGCGCGCCAAACTCGGACCGCGCCCGGTATTTGATGAGGATGTGCGGCAACCGGCGGTGAAGGCGGCAGAGGCCATAGAAGTTACCGCGCCTGCGGCACAACCCCCGCAACCGTCTGTTGACACGGATAAGCTCCTGGCTGAGGCCAGAGCAGAGGCAGAAAAAATTATTGCCGGCGCCCGTGCTGAAGTTGAAAAAATGCGAGCCCAAGCTGTTCCGCAAACAACAGTCGGCTCAGCCCCAGAATATGAAGATGCAGGAGAGCATGAGATGAATGAAAAAGAGCGTCAGATGGCGTTACAGTCTGTGCAGATGGGTCTCAACGCCCTGAAAAAGGCCTTTAACCTGAGTGATGAGCAATTTGAGGCATTGTCAAGTTTTGCCAGTGCCGAAGCAGTTCTGAAACGCCAACCACCTGAAACTGCAACCGCTGGGGCTGTAACTGCGCCAGCTGCCGCTGAGGCAGTCAAACCCGCCCCGGATAAGGCTGCAGAAGAGGCCAACAAGGCGGCTGAAGCCAGGGCCGCGGAAGAGGCAAAAAAGGCCGCAGAGGTAAAAGCTGCCGAAGAGGGCAAGAAAGCTGCTGAGGGAAAAGCTGCGGATGAGGCCAAGAAGGCCACTGAGGCCAAGGCCACTGAAGAGGCCCAAAAGGTGGCTGAAGCCAAGAAAGCCGCTGAAACAAAAGCCGCCGAAGAGGCCCAGAAGGCTGCTGCGGCAAAGGTAGATGAAGCGCCTAAAGCCGCTGCTCCTGCCGGAGATCTGGCGGTAGCGGAGCTGGCAGTTGAAAAGACACCTTTTGCCGATCGCGCCAAAAAGATTCCTGCTGCTTCCTATCAAATCAAATATACGGGGCAAATTAAAGAGACGCTGCTTGGCAGCGGCGACAAGACGATAAAAGTCGGCGGGGAATCGTCAATGCCCTTCCATCTTTTTGAAGGCGCCATGCCCAATAAGCCGCTTATCGCCATGGACGTGCTTGATGTGAAACCAGATGAATGGCCGGACACTCTGACCCGCCATTTTGCCGGGGTTCTTGACAATCCTCTGGCCTGGGCCAGAAAATGTGTTGATGAATACCAGGCGGAGGCGATCTGTATTTCCATGGTAAGTACCGATCCCAACGGCATGAACAGGAAGGCCTCTGAAGCAGCCAAGGTCGCTGCCGAAGTAATCAATAAAATCGATGTGCCGATCATTGTCTGGGGCTGCGGCAACGCGGACAAGGATACCGAGACGCTGAGGGAAATTACCTCTCTTACCGGCGACAAAAAAGTATGCCTGGCGCCTCTTTCCGACAGCAATTACCGTTCCCTTGGCGCCACCGCCATGGCATTCCGGTATCCCATGGTCGCTGCTTCGCCCATTGATGTCAATCTCGCCAAACAGCTGAATATTCTTCTCGAGAACCTGGGAGTTTCGCTGAACTCCATCCTGATGGATCCGTCAATCGGCGCTTTAGGATACGGTATCGAGTATACCTATTCCGTTATGGAGCGTATTCGCCTGGCCGCTCTTACTCAGCAGGATGAAAAGCTGCAGGTGCCGATCATCTGTAATCTCGGCCGGGAGGTCTGGAAGGCGAAAGAGTGCCGGCTTCCCTCTGATGCAGTGCTCGGTGACCAGGAAAGAAGAGGTATCATGATGGAGGCCATCACCGCCACCTGTATGCTGCTTTCAGGCGGTGAGGTTCTGATTATGAGACATCCCAAAGCCATCAATCTCACCAAGTCTCTGATCAATAGCCTGATAAGCTAATGATGAAATTATTCAGATAATCTGAGAGGAGCGATTCAATGTCAAAAATAATCTGTTCAGCTGCTGTCCGAGGCGCGCATAAAATCACTGATATGGCCGAGGAAAAATTCGAGGCAGCTTTAAAAAAATATGGTCCTGAACAGGAGGTCTCATTTCCCAACACTGCCTATTATCTGCCTGTTATCTACAGCATGCTGGGAGCCAAGGTGGAAAAACTCGGCGATATGAAGGACATTTTCCAGGAGTGCCGCACCCTGTTACCGCCCATGGTGAGTGAACATAACTGGCTGCCCTACCTTGCCCCGGCCCTTGATGCCGGTATGGCCACTTTTTTCGCCGAAGAGATGTATGAGGCAATACGCTATCTTGAACAACCCGAATATTATACCAAGACCGAAGAACCTTCCGGTGCCAATTTGTGGCTGGGCGCGGCGGACGACGTTATCTTTCGTAAACGCGGGGTTGAATTTGTTGATGGGACTGCCCCCGGCTTTGCCGCCATCATGGGTTCTCCGGCAGACAAAGAGGTGGCCAGCAAAATTGCCCTGGAACTGCAGGAAAAAAATCTCTATATTTTCATGCATGACCACTCAAACGGCATCAGAATGCCTGAGCAGCTGGTGAAAAACAATGTCCAGGTGGGCTGGAATACCCGGCTTGTGCCCTTTGGCGACAGTTATACCACCGCTGTTTTCGCCATTGGCTTTGCCTGCCGCGTGGCCATGGCCTTCGGCGGTATCAAACCTGGAGATTACCGGGGCAACCTGATCTATAACAAGGACCGCACCTTTGCCTTTGTCATGGCCTTCGGCCCGGTCAGCGACGAGTGGTATGCCAATGCCGCCGGCGCCATCAACTGGGGTTTTCCGACCATCTCCGACTATGATATTCCCGAGGTTTTGCCCACCGGTATCTGCACCTATGAGCATGTGGTAAGCAATGTTCCCCATGATGAAATCGTGCAGAAGGCCATCGAGGTGCGCGGCCTGAAGGTCAACATTGCCAAGATTGATATCCCCATGGCCTTTGGCCCGGCCTTTGAAGGTGAAAGGATCAGGAAGGATGATCTTTATATGGAATGCGGCGGCGGCAGAACCAGCGGCGTCGAGGTGCTTATTTCCAAGGATATGCACGATGTTATTGACGGCGAGGTTATCCTGGAAGGAAAGGACATCTGCGATATCACCCAGGGTGAGAACCTGCCGATTGCCATCCTGGTTGAGGTTGCCGGCCGCGAGATGCAGTCGGATTTTGAGCCGATTCTTGAGCGTCAGTTCCATCATCTGATCAACTATATTCAGGGCATCATGCATATCGGCCAACGGAACATCATGTGGGTTCGTATCGGCAAGGCCGCGGTGGAAAAGGGTTTTTCCTTCAAACACATCGGCAAGGTGCTCCATGGCAAACTGCATCAGGAGTTCGGCGCCATTCTTGATAAGGTTCAGGTGAAAATCTATACCATACAGTCCAAGGTTGAAGAGGTGCAGGAGATTGCCAAAAAGGTCTATGCCGAGCGCGACCTGCGGCTGGGCAACATGACCGATGAAACCGAGGAGATTTTTTACTCCTGTACCCTGTGCCAGTCCTTTGCCCCCAGCCATGTCTGTGTCATCACCCCGGAAAGGGTGGGCATGTGCGGCGCCTACAACTGGCTCGACGGCAAGGCCTCCTTTCAGATCAACCCGACCGGCCCGAACCAGCCGATCCAGAAGGGCGAGTGTAGCGATCCGGTACTGGGCGATTTTGTCGGCATCAACGAGTTCGTCAATCAGGCCTCCCGCGGTGCGGTGCCGGCGGTCAGCTGTTATTCGCTGATGACTAATCCCATGACCGCCTGCGGCTGTTTTGAGGCCATTGCCGCCATGCTGCCCCAATGTAACGGCATCATGGTGGTTAACCGCGATTATATGGGCATGACCCCCAGCGGCATGAAGTTCACCTCGCTTGCCGGTATGGCAGGCGGTGGCGCGCAAACCCCAGGTTTCATGGGCGTCAGCAAGCATTACCTGACCAGCCCGAAACTTTTCATGGCCGAAGGTGGTCTGAAAAGAGTGGTCTGGCTGCCCAAGATGCTGAAAGAAGAGCTCAAGGAAAAATTGATGGCCCGCTGTGAGGCCATCGGCATGCCGGAGCTTTTTGACATGATCGCTGATGAGGAAGTGGGTACCACGGAAGAGGCGGTACTGGCTTTTCTCAAGGAAAAAGGTCATCCTGCTCTGAAAATGGAAACAGTTATGTAGCCAATCTGGCTATTTACATTTTTTTTATATGCTAATGAGGAGATAAACAATGGCTCTTACTGGTATCCAAATCCTTAAAATGCTTCCCAAAAAGAATTGCGGGGAGTGCGGGATTCCCACCTGTCTTGCCTTTGCCATGAAAGTTGCCGCCGGACAGATTGAAATTGAAAAATGCCCTTATGTTTCTGATGAGGCCAAGGCGACCATTGGCGAGGCTTCCGCTCCACCGATCAGGACCATCAAGATCGGTGCAGGCGATTCCATCTTCACCACCGGCGGCGAGACCTGCATGTTTCGCCATGAGAAGAGGTTTGAGAATGCCACCGGCATTGCCGTGCTGGTCGGTACGGATATGTCTGATGCAGACATTGACGGCCGTATCAGGCGCTTTAAGGAACTGCGCTATGAGCGCGTCGGCGTGCTGATGAAGGCCAGACTGATTGCCGTCAAAGATAGCGACGGGGATCAGGGGAAATTTCTCGCCCTGGTCAAGAAGGTTCTTGCCGGCGCGGATGATGCGGGCCTGATTCTCATGAGCGGCAAGGCGGAAAATCTGGCCGAGGGAGCAAAGGTATGCGGCGAACGCAAGCCGCTGCTCTATGGCGCGACAACTGACACAGCCGCCGCCATGGCCGCCATGGCCAAGGAAGCCGGTTGCCCCTTGGGAATCCGCGGAGCAAACCTTGATGATACCATTGAGATTTCCGAGAAACTCCTGGCCGCAGGGTTGAAGGATCTGGTCCTCGACACCGGCGCTCGCACCATGAAGGCAGCGCTGGAAAACAATGTCGTGACACGCCGCTCGGCCATCAAAGCCAAGTTCAAGCCGGTCGGATTCCCGTCGATTTCCTTTCCCTGTGAAATGACCGATGATCCTCTGATGGAGGCGATGATCGCCTCTGTTCTCATCGCTAAATATGCAGGCATTGTCGTGCTTTCCGATCTGCAGGGCGATATCCTCTTTCCTTTGCTCCTGGAGCAGCTGAACATCTTCACCGATCCCCAGCGCCCCATGGTGGTCCAGGAAGACATATACAGCGTCAATGGGCCGGCGGAGAATTCTCCGGTGCTCATTACCTGCAACTTCTCTCTGACCTATTTTATCGTTTCCGGCGAGATCGAGGGGAGCAAGGTTCCTTCCTGGCTTCTCATCAAGGACACGGAAGGACTTTCCGTACTTACCGCCTGGGCGGCAGGGAAATTCGGTGCTGATATGATCGCCCAGTTTATCAAGAAATCCGGCATTATGGATAAAGTGAAACATCGCGAACTGATCATCCCCGGCTATCTGGCCAGCATCAAAGGCGAGCTTGAAGAGGAGCTGCCGGAGTGGACTATTACCATCGGTCCCCGTGAAGCGGGTCATCTCCCTGCTTTCCTGAAAGAATGGAAGCCGGCTGCCTGATATCTGAAAAATTCTCGGAGTGCATGAAGAATCCACTCCGGCGCGGTTTTAGAAATGCTTTGCCTGCATGTGTGGCAAATGCTGCACTGCAGGATGAGCTTTTTAAAGGTGTGATGTATCGATCTGGATAATTATGTCGACAATAAATCTTGAAATAAACGGCATGGAGGTTGTTGCCGAGTCAGGCCTGACAATTCTTGAAGTTGCCAGGCGGGCGGAGATCGACATACCTTCTCTCTGCTCCGTGAGCGGCAAGAACAGTCAGGTGCCGTGCGGGTTGTGTGTCGTCGAAATAGAGGGAATGGACGAACCTGTCCGTGCCTGTGCCGCCCAGGCCGAAGAGGGAATGAAGGTCAGAACCGATTCTGCCGCTCTGGTGAAAATTCGCCAGGAGAGACTGGCAAAAATTTCCGCAACCCATTTCGGCGACTGCAAGGCCCCCTGTAATCTGACCTGCCCCGGCCAGATCAATGTGCAAGGCTATATCGCTCATATCAGTAAAGGTGAATATGAAGAGGCCATGCGCCTCATCATGGAGCGCAACCCTTTTCCTTTTTCCGTCGGTCGTGTATGTCCCCGTTTCTGTGAAACCCGCTGCCGCAGAATTCTTGTTGATGACCCGGTTTCCATCAACCATCTGAAACGTTTTGTGGCAGACTGGTGCATGACAAATCATATTGATTTGAAAATTCCCCGGGAAAAAGCAACAGGCAAACGGGTAGCCGTAGTCGGTGGTGGACCTGCCGGGCTTACCGGCGCCTATTATCTTGCCCGCAAAGGGCACGATGTTACCCTTTTTGAGGCCAATCCCAAGCTTGGCGGCATGTTGCGCTACGGCATCCCCACCTATAAGATTGACCGCAACGTGCTGGATTATGAGACCAATATGATCCTGCGCATGGGCATATCGGTGAAGTTGAGCCAGAAATGGGGGGTGGATTTCACCCTGCAGGACCTGAAAGATCAGGGCTATCAGGCGATTCTGCTGGCAACCGGTACCGGATTGGACAGGCCGCTGGAGATTCCCGGCGGCAGACTGCCCCAGGTGCTGACCGCCACGAAGGTGCTGCGCGATGCGGCGGAAGGAAAAAAAATCAATTACGGGCTGCGTGCAGCGGTCATCGGCGGCAACAATATTGCCATGGAAGTGGCCCGTACCCTGCTGCGGCAGGGGGTGGACCAGATCACGGTGATCTATCCCAGGTCCCAGGAAGAGATGGTGGCCAATCAGCGTGTCATCCGTGAGGCGGAAAGGGAAGGGGTGCAGTTTCTGCTTATGGCCTCACCCGTACAGATCTTCGAGTCCGAAAGCGGCGGTTTAAGTGTTGAACTGGTGAGAATGAAACTGGGTGAACCCGATGCCCGGGGTATGCGCCATCCGGAGGCTATTGCCGGCAGCACCAATACCATCAGCGTGGACACCCTGGTCACTTCCCTGGGCCAGATGGCCTGTGTGGACGGCTTCAAAGGGGGAGAGCTTGAGGAGCAGATAGAAATCGCGCCAAACAATACCATCAATGCCTCCCCGAGGGATTTTACCACCTCCGTACAGGGCGTCTATGCGGCCGGCGATGCGGTGAACGGCCCGCGGACGGTCATTCAGGCAGTTGTCGGCGCCCGCCGGGCGGCGGAAAACATCCATTCCTACATGATGGATGTGCCCAAGGATCCGGGGGAGAACCGGTTTAATTTCACCCGCGGCAAAACCTTTGATCAGGTGCATCTCAGTAACTTTGACGGCATCAATATCAAGCTGCGGGAAAAAATGCCCACCAGACCTCCCCAGACGGCTGTGCAGGATTTTGACGTGATCAAGCTCGGATTTAATGAGCAGATGGCACGCAAGGAGGCGGAGAGGTGTCTCTCCTGCGGCTGTAACGCCTTTGAGCATTGCGATCTGAAGCGTCTGAATATCGCTCTCAATGTCAATATCAATAAAACAGGCATGGGCGAGAGACCGGTCTATAAAAAAGACGAATCCCATCCGGTTCTCAGGGTTGACCTCAATAAATGCATATTCTGCCAGCGCTGCATGAATGCCTGCGAGTATGCCGCCCTGGAAGTCACTGCCGGCCAGATTGACGAAAACAATGTTGCCTCGCGCCTGCAGCTTAAATTTAATGACAGGTGCGTGAATTGCGGCAAGTGTGCGGAAAACTGCGCCACCGGAGCCCTGACCAAAAAGGTTGCCAACGTGCCCGTCATTAATGAGGCGGTGCGGGATGTGCGCACCACCTGCCCTTACTGCGGTGCCGGTTGTCAGATTACCCTGCGGGTCAAGGGCAATACCATCATGGAAGTTTCTGCCGAACCCGATCTGGCGCCCAATTACGGCGACCTGTGTGTCAAGGGACGTTTTGCCTTTGATTTTGTCCGGCATAAGGACCGTCTGACCAAACCACTGGTCCGGCGCCATGGTCACCTGGTGGAGACAACCTGGGATGATGCCCTGGAGATTGTTGCCCGAAACTTTTTTGATATGAAGGCCATGTACGGGCCTGACTCAATTGCCGGATTTTCCTGCGCCAGGGCCACCAATGAAGAAAATTATCTGATGCAGAAATTCATGCGCACGGTGATCGGTACCAACAACATCGAACATTGTGCCCGACTTTGACACGCTCCCACGGTGGCCAGTCTGGCCCTCACGTTTGGCAGCGGCGCAATGACCAACTCCATTGCCGATACCAAGAAAACCGATCTGTTTCTCATGATCGGCAGCAATCCCGACACCAGTCATCCCACTATCGGATTGCGCATTCATCAAGCCCTGGATAATGGCGCGAAAATGATTGTCGTTGATCCGCGCCGGACCGGACTTGCCGAACGGGCAGATCTGTGGCTGCGGATCAAACCGGGAACGGATGTCGCTCTGCTCAATTCCATGATGAATGTGATCATCGAAGAAGATCTGCTGGACAAGAAATTCGTGGAGGAGAGGACTGAGGATTATGATGAACTGGTGCGGCTGGTGAAAAAGTACCGGGCGGTTATGGTTGAAAAAATAACCGGTATTCCGGCGGAGCAGATCCGCCAGGCTGCCCGCATGTATGCTGCCCAGGGCCGTCACGCTATTTTCCATGGCATGGGTATCACCCATTACATCACGGGAACGGATAGGGTAAAGAGCATTGCCAACCTGGCCATGCTGTGCGGCAAGGTCGGAGTGGAAGGCGGCGGCTGCAACCCCCTGCGCGGCCAGAATAACGTGCAGGGAGCCTGTGACATGGGCGCCCTTTTCAATACTCTGCCGGGCTATACCAGCCTGAGCAATGAAGATCTGTTTGGAAAATATGAAAAGATGTGGAAGGTCAAGCTGCCCAGACGCCCCGGAAAACCGGCCACCGAGGTGTGGGAGAACATCATGAAGGGAGATATCCGCTCCCTGTATATCTTTGGTGAGGATCCGGCTGTGGCGGATCCCAATATTTCCAATGTGCAGGCGGCGCTCGAGAAGTGTGATTTTGTTGTGGTGCAGGATATCTTCATGACCAAAACGGCACAGATGGCTGATGTGGTCCTGCCCGCCGCCTGTTACGCGGAGAAAGACGGCACATTCACCAGTACCGAGCGCAGGGTGCAGCGGGTGCGCAAGGCTGTCGAGCCCCCTGGAGAGGCCAGACCTGACTGGAAGATCATCTGCGATCTGTCCAAAAAAATGGGCTACGATATGAATTACCGGTCGCCCAAGGAGGTTTTTGAGGAAATCAGCACCATTCTGACCCAGTATGCCGGGATAAGTTATGAGCGGCTTGAGAAGGTGGGCCTGCAGTGGCCGGTTCCCACTGCGGATCATCCCGGCACCCCGGTCCTGCACACCGAAAAATTTACCCGCGGCAAGGGTCTGTTTATTCCGGAAGATTATATTCCGCCGGTGGAGGTTGCCGATCAGAATTATCCCCTGCAGTTTACCACGGGGCGTGATCTGGCCCGTTACAACTTCAGCAGTATGACCGGCAAGACCCGGGAACTTGATATTATCAGTCCGGAGTGTTTTGCCGAGTTCCATCCTGAAGACGCGAAACAATACGGCATCGAGGAAAAGGATTCGGTGCGGCTGACCTCGCGCCGCGGTTCCGTGGTGCTGCGGGCCAAGGTGACGGACCGCACCCAGCAGGGAACCGTATTTGCCACATACAACCATGTTGAGGCGTTGGTCAATCTGCTCACCCTGGACGCCCTTGATCGTCTGTCCAGGTCGCCGGAGTACAAACTGTGCGCTATCAAGGTGGAAGTTGTTGATGCATAAATGCCAGCCGGGCGCAAGGGGCGTTGAGGCTTTTTCCCCCTTGTTGCTCGACCAGACTTAAAAAACGGATCATAACAGTTTACATAAATAACTTGATTGTCTTTTTAGACATTAAACTGTCTGAATACGCGGCGGTCAGAAATCCATAAACGGAGTGTATCATGGGTCACGCAGAAGATAATAAATCGGGAGCAGTGATGGTCGTCGGCGGCGGTGTCGCCGGTGTCCAGGCAGCCCTCGACTTGACCGAGCTCGGCTATTATGTTTATCTGGTTGAAAAATCAGCGTCCGTGGGTGGCGCCATGGCTCAGCTTGACAAAACCTTTCCAACCAATGACTGCTCACTCTGAATTCTCGCGCCGAAGCTGGTGGAGGCCGGTCGGTCTCCTAATATCGAAATACTGAGTAATACTGATTTCCTTGCACTGGATGGAAAGCCCGGTGATTTTCAGGCCAAAGTCCGCATGAATCCCCGCTACATTGATGCGGACAAATGCACGGCCTGCGGCCTGTGTACAAAATACTGCCCGCGTCATATGGTGGACACCTATAATGAGGGCCTGGCAATAACCCGCCCCATTCATATCGATTATCCCCAGGCCGTGCCGGCCACCTATTTTATTGATCCCAGTGCCTGTCTGCATCTCAAGCATGGCACATGTAAAATCTGTGTGCCGGTATGCCGCAGCCATGCCATTGATTTCAGCCAGCAGCCCGAGGAACGCACTCTCCATGTCGGAGCGGTCATCATGGCTCCCGGCTTCGGCAAGGTGCCTGATTCGGCCCTGGAGAAGTACAGTTACGGCAAGCATCCCGACGTGGTCACCAGCATCGAGTTCGAAAGGCTGCTCAATCCTTCCGGTCCCTTTCAGGGAGAGGTTCGCTGCATCTCAGACCATCGCCACCCCCACAAGATCGCCTTTATTCAGTGCGTCGGCTCCCGGGACATCGGCTGCGACAACGGTTACTGTTCATCCGTCTGCTGTATGTACTCCATCAAAGAGGCCATGGTCGCCAAAGAGCATGACCCTGACTGCGAGATCACCATCTTCTACATGGACATGCGCACCCAGGGCAAGGATTTTGATGCCGCCCGCATTCGGGCTGAAGAGCAGTTCGGCATCAAATTTGTGCGGGCCAAGGTGGCCGATGTCATGCCATGGGGCAAAAAGCTGAAACTGACCTACTCCACCCTGGCGGCAAGTCACCATTTTGATGCCTTTGACATGGTCGTCCTCTCCGTCGGACTTGACTCGCCCAAGGGCGCCAAAGAGCTTGCCAAAATCGCAGATTTTGAACTCAATAAATATGATTTCTGCAAGACCGGTTCCTTTGCCCCGCTCAACACCAGCAGGGAAGGTATTTTTGTTGCCGGTGCCTTCCAGGGACCGAAAGACATCCCGGAAAGCGTCACCCAGTCCAGCGCCGCTGCAGGTATCGCCTCAGCCCTTATCAAGCAGCAGCGGGGAACCGGTATTGTGCATAAGGACTATCCTGATGAGCAGCAGGTCAAGGCGGAGGACGAGGTTCGTATCGGTGTTTTTGTCTGCCGCTGCGGTATCAACATTGCCAGTACGGTTGACGTGCCGAATGTGGTTGATTATGCCGGGAGCATGGAAAATGTCGTCTATTTCAGCGACAGTCTTTACAGCTGCTCCCAGGATGCCCAGGAAGTCATCAAGGCACAGATTAAAAAACATAAATTAAACCGCATCGTCATGGCGGCCTGCTCACCACGTACTCATGAGCCCCTTTTCCAGGAAACCCTGAAGGACGCCGGCCTCAATCGTTCGCTGTTTGAGATGGTGAATATCCGCGATCAATGTTCCTGGGTACATGCCAATGAGCCGGAGGCGGCAACGACTAAGTCCAGGGACCTGGTCCGCATGGGTATTGCCAAGGCCCGGCATATCCAGCCCCTGCCCGAACAGACCGTTCCCGTCACCCCCCAGGCGCTGATTATCGGGGGAGGAGTTGCCGGACTGACTGCGGCCGAGAACCTGGCCAATCAGGGCTTCCAGTGTTATCTCATTGAAAAAAATGACAAATTGGGCGGCCATGCAGCCAACGCCCAAGACACCCTGCAGGGCGAAAATACAGCCAAGATGATGCAGGATCTGATTGGCCGGGTGCAGAAACATAAGAAAATTGAGGTGTTGACCAGCGCTGAGCTGGCGACGGTTAACGGTTTTGTCGGTAATTTTTCCTCGGTGGTCAAAACAACCAAAGGGAAAAAAGAGACCGAACTGACCATTGATCACGGGGTCATCATCATCGCCACCGGCGGCCGGGAGCATCGTCCTGATAAATATCTGCTCGGCCAGGTGAAAAAGGTCATCACCCAGCAGGAACTTGAAACACGCCTTGGCGGCAAGGCCAAGGACCGCGCCCCGGATTCGGTGGTCATGATCCAGTGTGCCGGTTCCCGCGGGGATGACCTCAAGTACTGCAGCAAGGTATGTTGTAATACCGCAGTGAAGAATGCCTTGAAGATCAAAGAGATCAATCCCGCCTCCCAGGTAATTGTCCTGTACCGTGATATGCGCACCTATGGTTATGCGGAGGACGCCTACCAGCTGGCCAGGGAGAAAGGCGTTGTCTTCATTCCCTATGAGGTGGAGCAGAAGCCTGAGGTGGAAAAGCAGGGCAACAAGGTGAACGTCAACTTCTTTGACCCCATCCTGCAGGAAGATATCTCCATGAGCCCTGACCTGATTGTCCTGAGCGTCGGCATTGTGCCCGAGGATACGGAAAACCTCAGCAAGCTGTTGAAGATTCCGGTCAATGAAAACAAGTTTTACCTGGAAGCCCATGTGAAATTACGGCCCGTGGAACTCTCCGTGGATGGGGTCTATGTCTGCGGACTTGCCCATTCTCCCAAACCCCTTGATGAGGTGATTGTGCAGGCCCAGGCTGCTGCTGCCAAGGCCTCCATTCCACTGATCAAGGGTTTTGTTTCCGTTGAGCCGATTGTCTCTTCGGTGGACAAGGAGATATGTATCGGTTGCGGAATCTGCGCCAGCCTCTGCCCCTATCAGGCGATCCAGATGGTGACGGTGGATAAGAAAAAGAAGGCGGAAACCATTGCCGCCTCCTGTAAGGGCTGCGGTATCTGCTCTTCCCGTTGTCCGACCTTTGCTATCTCCATGGGCGGTTTCACTCGTGAACAGATCGGCGCCCAGATAAAGGCGTTCGGCGAGATATGATAATAGTCGATTAGGTGATTAGGTATTTAGTCTGTAGTCTTTTAGCTAAACACCTTCAGACTATCCACCTAGACAGCTACAGACTAAACAGCTAAAGAGCTTCTCTTAAAGAGGTATATCGAATGACCATTGAAGAATTCAATCCCAAGATTCTGGGGTTTCTCTGTAACTGGTGTTGTTACGCTGCTGCGGATGCGGCAGGGGTTTCACGTTACCAGTATCCGCCCAACCTGCGCACCATCCGGGTCATGTGCACCGGACGCATCGACCCAACCTTTATCCTGCAGGGTTTTGCCGAAGGCGCGGCCGGTATTTTCACCGGCGGCTGACAACTTGGTGAATGCCATTACCAGGTTGGTAATTACGATGCATTAGGTGTCAATGTTCTGGTCAAAAGAGTTCTGGAGGGAATCGGCATAAGCCCGGAGCGTTATAATCTGCAGTGGGCCTCTGCTGCCGAGGCTCCCCGTTTCGTCAAGCTCATTACTGAATTTACCAAAAAGATCAGTGATCTTGGGCCACTTGGCCATGCCGAAGGCATTAAGCCGGAAGAGCTGAAGGCCAGGATCGATAAGGCGGTTACGCTGGTCAACAGCCAGAAACTGCGCATGAGCTTTGGCACCACCACCAAGGCCCTGCGCAAGGACAAGGATTACAGTGATGCCCATCTGGCAGAGGTCATTGATGCCAAATTAGGCAAAGCCATTGCGGCCGGGCTGTAGGCAGCGTTCAAACGTGGTAGCGTTCCAACGTTTAAACGCGTAAACGTTGGAACGCTTTAACGCTTGATCGTTTGAACGCCCCCATGAAACTCGGTATTGATACCGGCGGCACCTTTACAGATTTCATTCTGATAACCGACCAGGTGATTGCCACCTATAAGGTTTCATCCACCCCTGACGACCCCGGCCGGGCAATCCTGGCCGGCCTCAGCCATTTTTTCCCCGCGCCAGACCACCCTCACTCCTTTAACCTGCCGGACGATCTGGAAATTATTCATGGCACAACGGTGGGCACCAATGCCTTCCTGCAGAGAAAAGGGGCGCGCACCTTACTGATCACCACCCGGGGATTTGAAGATGTGCTCATTATCGGCAGGCAGAACCGGGCCACCCTTTATGATCTGCAGATAGAACGCCCTGCGGAAATCATCGGCCGCGATAACTGCGTCGGGGTTAATGAGAGAATACTGTGGGACGGTTCGGTGCAGACCCCGCTGGCCAGGAGCGCAGGCAAAAGGATCCGCCGGATCTGCCGGGAAAATGGTATGGAGGCTGTTGCCGTCTGTCTTCTCCATTCCTATGCCAACAGCGTCCATGAAAAAATCCTGGCAGACGAGCTTCGCAGCCTGGCCATTCCTGTAAGTCTTTCCTCCGAGGTGCTGCCGGAATTCAGGGAGTTTGAGCGGCTGACCACCACCCTGATCAATGCCTATCTTGCCCCGGTTATTTCCTCCTATATCGACAGGTTGACGGAAAAACTCGGAACAATCCCCCTGTATATTCAGCAGTCCAACGGGGGGATTCTGCCGGCCGAGACAATCGGGGCGCGGGCAGTGCATACCGTCCTGTCCGGGCCGGCCGGCGGGGTACACGGAGCTTTTCAGCTGGCCATGGAAACGGGACGGGAAAAAATAATCACCTTTGATATGGGCGGCACCTCAACCGATGTCTCTCTCTGTGACGGGGAGCCAACCCTTACCCGTGATTACCGCATCGATTCCTATCCGTTGCGCATCCAGGTCATGGATATCCACACGGTGGGCGCAGGCGGTGGATCTATCGCCTGCATTGATGCGGGCGGCCTGCTGCATGTCGGCCCGCAGAGCGCCGGAGCTGATCCCGGCCCGGTCTGTTACGGTATTGGTGAGGAACTGACCGTAACCGATGCCAATCTTTTTCTCGGAAGATTGCTGGCCGATCGCTTTCTCGGCGGCGCGATGCCCCTCCAGTCTGAGCGGGTGACCGGCAAAATGAATGAACTCGCCAGCCGGCTTGGTCTGTCCGCCCGGGAAACGGCTCTTGGCATCATCCGTCTGGTCAATATCGGCATGGCCAAGGCCATTCGTGCCGTTTCCCTGGAGCGGGGCCATGATCCCAAGGAGTTCTCTCTGTTCTCTTTCGGAGGCGCTTCCGGCCTGCACTGCTGTGAACTGGCAAGGGAACTCGGCATTACGGAAATTGTCGTGCCGGCCAGGGCGGGCATCCTGTCTGCCCAGGGCATGGTCATGGCCGATCCTGCTCTTGATGCCAGCCAGTCGCTGTTTCTGCAGGGTAAAAAAATTGACCGGGTGATTCTTGATAAGTCCTTTGCCCGACTTATCGCAGACAAGAAAAAAGAGCTGCTGCGTCTGTGCCGATCAGGCAGGGTCAAAACGGAAAGATTTGTGGACCTTCGTTACCAGGGACAGTCTTTTGAGCTGAGTGTCCCTTATGATGATCATTTTACCGAAAGTTTCCAGGCGCTGCATGAGCAGCAATTCGGTTACTCTCTGTCGAATGCTCCCCTGGAAGTGGTTTCCATCCGCTGCACCGTGTCTCTGGTACGGTCCAAACAATCCCTGCCCCAGGCGGTTGAACAATCTGCAACCCAGCCGGAATCTGATGGCCACAAAGAGGTTGTGTTTGCCCAAGGCCCTGAGCTGGTTCGGGTTTACAGCCGCCGGCAGCTGATGAGCGGCCATCGCCTGAACGGTCCGGCATTAATTGTTGATGATTACACCACCATCCTGTTACCTGCCCATTTCCATCTCACTATCGATCATTTGCTGAATTTGCTTATTCGGCCAGATTGACTTATTGTTGTAAAATTAATGATCATCTCGGCCTGCGCCCTTTGCTGTTTTGCCGGCTCTGTTATTTTTTGCCGACAATTCAAGCAGCATGGATCTCTTTTCCCCTCTGCCTGGAGAAAACATGGACCAAAAGAAGATATTTCCGGAAGAAACCAGCAAAAGAAAGCATGAGCAGCGGTCCGGCTCGGAAATCGCCGAAGAACTGTCACGCCTGGCCGCTGAAATTGCCGATGGCGGCCTGATCATCAATGGTGAGAAGCTGCCGGTTGGTGATTCTTTTTCCTTTGTCATGAAAAAACAGCTGAAAAGGGGCATGGTTTCCTGTGAGTTTTTTTTGCAGACCAGGTTGGCGGCAAAAGAAGGGTCACCGCCTGTGCTTGCGGCGGATGGCAAGGAAAAAGTGCGGAAATGCCCGGCCTCAGGAGGGAAAAACCTCAAAAAGGACATCAGTCGCCTGTGGAAAGAGGTGGTGAAACAGGTGGGTGCGGAGAATGCCCTGCCCAGGGAACTGGCAGCAGAGCTGCGCAAAAAATGCGATGATTATCATCTCTGCGCCCACAGCCAGTGGTTTGAGGCCTGGTGTGAGTGTGCAAACGTGGTGAAGGCCTGTATCTCGGCGGCGGAGAAGGGGGATTTTGCTGCGGCCCGGCAAAATATTTCCGAAGTAAACCATTTGACCAAAGAGTGTCACAGACTCTATAAGTAGAGAATGATATACCTGTCGGGTTGGCTGAGCGCAGAACCGCCACCGGCAGGCTCAGTAAATGAAATAACTCTTTTGAAATTGTAAAATAAGGAGGCATGTATATGAGTACCTGGTTTGTTGCTGTTGACGGAAAGTCCCGCGGCCCTTTCACTCAAGAACAGATAACGGAGGGTCTCGACGCAGGACTCTATACGCCTCAGACCTTGATCTGGAAAAAAGGATACGAGGCATGGCAACCGCTGGCCGAGGTGCCGGAATTCCGGCAGGGTGGCAGCAGCGTTCAGCCCATGGCGCCTCCACCCCCGTCTGCCGGGGGATCTCTGCAGAAGGCCCATGAAATCGACTTTGAGATTTTCGGCCATGAAATGCAGTTTATCGAGGTTGAACTTGATCAGCATGAAAGCGCGGTGGCTGAAGCAGGCGCCATGATGTACATGGAAGACGGCATTGAGATGCAGACGGTCTTCGGCGACGGCAGTGAGAGCGCAGGCGGCAGCCTGATGGACAAATTCCTCGGGGCCGGCAAACGGTTGATCACCGGTGAAAGCCTTTTCTGCACCGTTTTCACCAGTATTGTTCCCGGCAAGAGAAGGGTGGCCTTTGCCGCGCCATACCCCGGCAAGATCATTCCTCTTGACCTGAAAGACTATAACGGCACCATCATCTGCCAGAAAGACGCCTTTCTCTGTGCGGCCAAGGGGGTAAGCATCGGGGTCCATTTCCAGAAGAGAATCGGGGTCGCCCTTTTCGGCGGTGAAGGCTTTATCATGCAGAAGCTCGAAGGTGACGGCCTGGCCTTTGTCCATGCCGGTGGCACTATAATCGAAAAAGAGCTGGGTCCGGGTGAATCGCTACGGGTTGATACCGGTTGCCTGGTTGCTTTGACGAAATCGGTCAACTATGATATCCAGACAGTAAGCGGCATCAAATCAGGAATTTTCGGGGGCGAGGGTTTTTTCTTTGCCCATCTCACCGGACCGGGCCATGTGTGGCTGCAATCCCTGCCATTTTCACGCCTTGCCGGCAAAATTCATCAGGCAGCCCCGCAAACGGGAACGCAATCCCGCGGTGAAGGTTCGGTAATCGGCGGTCTGGGGAAACTCTTTCAGGACTAACCATGCAGAATCACCAGTCTCAACTGCCCGCAGGTCAAGGCAAGGCCGTTATTCTGCTTGCCTGTGGAGAATCTGCCCTCTGCCGGCAGATGCAATCCTTTCTGCAACAGGATTATCACATCATTTACACTGAGTCCTGTGCCGAGGTGATGAAGCTGGCAGGCTGCCATGTCCCGGACCTGATCCTGCTCTCGGTGCATCACGATTGTGACGGCATTGATGTCTGTGCAGAACTGCAGAAAAGTTTTTTTCATAAACGGCCGGCTGCACTCATGCTTTTCGGGCCTGATGATGATGAACTGATTGACTTGGCCTTTGCCGCAGGATCCGATGACTATATCAGAGAGCCGATTCATTGGAAACTGTTGCATTACCGGATCAATTTTCTCATCCAGAAAAGAAAGGCTGAAATCGAATTAAGTGATTTTACCAGCCGTCTGGAACAGATTAATCGGGAACTGAAGGATTTCACCTATGTGGTTTCCCATGACCTGCAGGAGCCCCTCCACCTGATCCGCGCCTTTGCCGAGAGGATCACCAAGAGGTCCCGCTCCGTGTTGGACGAGCAGGGTGCCATCTATCTGCAGCGTATCGAAAAAGCGGCTGGCCGTATGCAGGGTCTCATTGACGGCCTGCTGCAGTATTCCCGGCTAACCACCCAGGCCCAGGAATTCGTTCAGGTTGATTTAAATGATGTGATAAGTGAGGTCATTTCTGATCTTGAGGTGAGAATCGACATCAAGAAGGCCAGGGTATGTATATCTGAAGGCCTTGGTACGGTTGAGGCGGACCCGCTGCAGATGCGACAGTTGTTCCAGAATCTGGTGTCAAACGCCCTGAAATATTCTGCCCCCGGCGATCCACCCTTTATCGAGGTTTTCCCCCTCACTTTTCCGCAAAATATCGGCAGGGGAACCCTCTGTCAGGTGGTGGTCAAGGACAACGGCATCGGTTTTGATGCCTGTTTCCAGGAACAGATTTTCGGCCTGTTCCAGCGTTTACACGGCAGGGATGAGTATAATGGCACTGGTATCGGGCTTGCTATCTGCAAAAAGATTGTTGATCGCCATGGGGGCACCATTTCAGCCCGTTCAGCATCCGGTAAAGGCGCCGAGTTTATTATTGTCCTTCCTGTAAGGCAAATAAAGAGAAAATAAAAGCTTTGGGAGTAATCATGTCATTTAACCGAATTGCCGTAACCGTTCTGGTGTTGTTTTTTGCTTTTATTCCAGAAAGTTACGCGCAGCATACCTCTGCCGAGGTGAGGAAGGTAAAAGAGGCCACTGAGGTGATGCGGGAAATTTTCTCCATTCCTGAGACCGCCATCCCGCCGACACTTCTGGCCAATGCCCATGCCGTCGTGGTGCTGCCCAAACTGGTCAAGGCCGGTTTTATTATCGGCGGCCGCTATGGAACCGGTCTGATGATGGTCCGTGACATACGGGGGGACTGGCACTATCCGGTGATGGTTTCTCTGACCGGCGGTAGTGTGGGTTTTCAGATTGGGGCGCAGTCAACCGATATTATTCTGGTGTTTAAAAGCTTGAAGAGTGTTGAGGCCATACAGAAGGGGAAGTTCACCCTGGGAGCAGACGCCTCTGTTGCCGCCGGTCCTGTCGGTCGGCATGCTGAGGCGGATACGGATATCAAGCTCGAATCAGAGATTTACTCCTACTCGCGCAGCCGTGGCCTTTTTGCCGGTGTCGCGCTGGAAGGGGGCGCCCTGCAGATTGATCATGATGCAACCTGGGCCTTTTATTCCATGTCCGCCTATGATATTTTAAACAGAACGGAGTTCAGCAAGCTGCCTGCGGAAGTGCAGGAGTTCTACAAAGTGCTGGTCGCCTATATCCGCAGCAGCAACTGAACGCCATGGGAAACTAAGAAGCAGGGGGCGTACCAATGCTGCCGTTTATCGCGGTAGAAATATCATGTACAAAAAATTTGCAACCCGCTTCCTGGCAAGAGTCCTGGAGCGGGTTGGTGGCAGTTTTTTTCTTAGGGGTTGCTGGCCTGGGTTAATCAGCAACCTCAAAGCCGATTTTGCTGATAGCCTCTTTGATGGACGTCAGCGGCACGGCACGGTTTTCAGCATAGGTCGCCTCTCCCTTCTCCAGGTCCACCTTGACATTGCTGATTCCGTCAATACCTTCCAGCGCCTTGGTCACAGAGCCTGAGCAATGGGCGCATCGCATTCCGTTAATTTTTACAGTTGCCATATCTTTACCTCCTGAAGTATTTGATCTGTCAAACAGTTGCCTGCAGGTATTTAAGTGATTAATTATTATCTTAATAGATATTAATAACTCTTTTTGTTGAAAAAGTGAAGATCTGACAAATTTTATCTTTAAAATAGGTCGAAATATGAATGCTGTTATAAACAGTAACAGGCAACTTGAGCATCTTCAGGTAGATATCAAAGGCATGCACTGCGCCTCCTGCTCTAGCCGCATTGAAAAGGTGGTGGGGGCAATGGAGGGGGTTGACCGGGTTTCGGTCAACCTTGCCACTGCTAAAATGGATCTGGGCTGGGACGCGAGCAGGCTTACCCTGGAAACCATTGCGGAAAGGATAGCAGGTCTGGGGTTTGAACTTGTACCTCCCAGATCGGAATCAGATCTCACGCTGTCGATTAAAGGCATGCACTGTGCCTCCTGCTCCAGCCGCATTGAAAAGGTGGTGGGAGCCATGGCAGGGGTGCAGAAATGTGAGGTGAATCTGGCAACCGGGCTGGCGAAGATCGTTATCGATCCGGGTCGGGTCAGCCAGAGACAGTTGCGGGAGACCATCGAAGGTCTTGGTTTCAAGGCCGAGGCTGTTTCTTCCTCAGCCAATCTGCTTGCCGGCCAGCAGCAGGAAATCAGTGACAGGTTGCGGGAGCTGAAGGGCCGCCTGATCCCCTCATTTATTCTGGCCTTTCTGGTCATGGTTGTTTCCATGGGCCATATGGTAGGTATCGCTCTGCCCGACTTTCTGCATCCGACCAGCCATCCCCTGAACTTTGCCCTGCTGCAATTTCTGCTGGTCTTGCCGGTGCTCTGGTTCGGCCGTAATTTCTATCAGATCGGCTTTCCCAGTCTGCTGCGCGGCGCCCCCAACATGGATTCGCTCATTGCCGTGGGTACCGGTGCCGCGTTTGTCTATTCCACCTGGAATCTGGTGGAGATCTGGCTGGGTATCGATGCGGTGGCCAGAGCCCATGATCTTTATTTTGAAGGGGCAGCCATGCTGATCGCCCTGGTATCCCTGGGTAAATATCTGGAAACCCGATCTAAGGCCCGCACCTCAGACGCCATCAGTCAACTCATGCAGCTGGCCCCGGATAAGGCCACCCTGATCAGAGGGGAGCAGCAGCAGGAGATCCTGGTTGACGAAATACTGGTGGACGACCTGTTGTTCATCAGGCCGGGGGAAAGGCTGCCCATTGACGGCGTGATCGAGAAAGGCACCTCCAGTGTTGACCAGTCCATGCTCACCGGCGAGAGTCTGCCGGTGCAGAAGGGACCAGGTGATGAGGTGGTGGGGGGTACCCTGAATAAAAACGGTATCCTGCATGTGCGGGCCAGAAAGGTTGGTCAGGACACCACGTTGAGCCGTATCATTAAAATGGTGCAGGATGCCCAGGGCTCCAAGGCACCCATCGCCAATCTTGCCGACCGCATCAGTCTCTACTTTGTTCCAGCGGTCATGGCTATTGCCGTTTTGGCGGGATCGTCCTGGTATTTCATCGGCCATGCCGAATTTACCTTTGCCCTGCGCATTTTTATCGCGGTGATGGTTATTGCCTGTCCCTGCGCCATGGGACTTGCCACCCCGACCTCAATCATGGTCGGCACCGGCCGGGGCGCCCAGCTCGGTGTGCTGGTGAAAAACGGTGAAGCGTTGGAAATGGCGCAGAAGGTCCAGACCGTGGTGTTTGACAAAACCGGTACCCTGACCTACGGCAAGCCTGAGCTCACCGATCTCAGGAATTTTTCCGGATTGAGCGACGATGAGCTGCTCGTCCTCATTGCCAGCGCTGAAAGAGGCTCCGAGCATCCCCTGGCTGAGGCCATGGTCCAGGCCGCCACTGAAAAAGGTCTGCAGCCCGCTGAACCTCTTTCCTTTACCGCCTTGCCAGGCCGGGGCATCGTTGCAGCTGTTCATCAAGAGAACGGCAACGGGCAGCATGAGATGCAGGTGCTGATCGGCAACAGCGAACTTCTGACTGAAAAAGGTGTGGCAGTAGGCAATGATGCACTGCAGGCGGCGGATGAGCTTGCCGAAGCCGGCAAGACTGCTCTTTTTGTCGCCCTGGACGGCCGATTTTCCGCCCTGCTGGCCATTGCCGACCGGATAAAGGAAGAGTCGGCGGAAACCGTCCGCCAGCTGCAGGAGCTGGGCATTGAGGTGGTGATGCTCACCGGTGATCACGAAAAAACGGCCCGGGCCATTGCCCGTCAAGCCGGTATTACCGAGGTCATTGCCCAGGTCATGCCCGAGCATAAGGCGGACGAGATCGAGCGAATCAGAAAGCAGGGCAGGGTGGTGGCCATGGTGGGTGACGGCATCAACGACGCCCCGGCCCTGGCCACGGCGGACCTGGGTATCGCCATGGGCACCGGCATTGATGTTGCCATTGAAAGCGGGGACATCGTGCTGATGCAGGGCAACCTCCGGCATGTGCTGACGGCGCTGAAACTGAGCCGGGCGACCATGCGCAATATCAAGCAGAACCTCTTCTGGGCCTTTGCCTATAATGTCATCGGCATTCCGGTGGCTGCCGGCCTTCTCTATATCTTCGGCGGCCCCACTTTAAACCCGATGATTGCCGGCGGCGCCATGGCACTCAGTTCTGTTTCCGTGGTCAGCAACGCTCTGCGCCTGCGGTTCTTCAAGGCGTAAGGGAGCCATCCCTTGCGCCGCCAAAATCCGGCGGAAAAATATTCATCTCTTTTTTTGCCTGCTCCGATACGTTCAGCATACGCAGTGATAATGTTGCTGAGGGTTGTGAGCTGCTGATTGGCATGGATGCCGATTGCTCCGTGAGTTCGGGAAAACGACAGCGCTGCTCCGCAACTCCAGTCCCTGATTGCTGATCTCTTTACCCATGCATGGGTAAAACCGGAGGGAAAGATGAAGATTGCCGCTTCCAGCGTTAACCTGACCGCTGGTCATGTCTATTCTCAGGAAGAGGTAACGGAAAGCTCCCTGACCTTCTGGAAGGACGAAAATCTGTCGCAACCCTCTGCTGACAGAGTGACCCTCAGCACACAATCGCGCCAACTCACTCCGCCATGTCCTTCCTGGGCCGGAACGGGTGCGGCAGGTACATCCCTGGATGGTGACGGGCTGGCGGAGGACCCTGAGCTTCGCGCACTTAGGCTCACTCTGGAGTTGCTCACCGGTCGCAAGATCGATGTTGCCACCTTTCAGCCCGGGGCCACAGCAGAAGTGCCAAGTGATCTGTCCCAGGCACACAGCCAGCCAGGCGCAACAGCCGAACCACCTGTCGAGCGTTTGGGCTGGGGCATGGAATATGATTCTGTCTCTTCGTACAGCGAGCAGGAGAGTGTCAGTTTTTCCGCCCAGGGCCAGGTCCTCACCGCGGATGGCAGACAGCTTGATCTGGCCTATGAGCTGCAGATGCAGCGGCAGTTTCAGATGGAAACCAGGGTGCATCTGCAGGCAGGTGACGCCCGTCTGGTAGATCCGCTGGTCATTAATTTCGACGGCCAGGGAGTAAGCCTCGGTGACATGACAGTGAGCTTTGATCTGGACGGAGACGCGCAGGAGGAGGAGATTACCTTTGTCGCGCCCGGCAGCGGGTTTCTGGCCCTTGATCGCAATGGTGACGGGCAGGTGAACAACGGCACCGAGCTTTTTGGTCCGGCCAGCGGTCACGGTTTTCTTGAGCTTGCCGAATTTGATACCGATGCAAACGGCTGGCTGGATGAAAATGATCCGATTTTTGCCAAACTCAAGGTATGGATGGCGGATCAGGCCGGCAAGCAGCAGCTTGTTTCCGTTGCCGACATGGGCATCGGAGCCCTGCTGTTATCCCCGGTTGACACGCAGTTCAAGCTGACAGACAGTGCCAATAACCAACTGGGACAGATCCGGCAGACATCCCTGGCCTTGCTGGAAAACGGTACTGCTGTCGCAGTCCAGGAAATTGATCTTGTTGTGTAGGATGTGGCAATTCCCGGCAATCAGCGGCCGGCCAGCTTTTTCAAGCGGCGGAAATCGTCTTCCCCGATTTTTTCGAAAAACTCGATCCCCATTTTAAAGGGCTGTTGTTCCTCAAACAGTATCCGATTAAACCATAAAGGACGAACGGTAAGGTTGAGGGGTGGAGCCTCCGTCCCTTGCTGATCTATGGTCAGATGAAGAATGAGCTGATTTGATTCCAGGGGGCCAAAAAAAAGGTGAAGGTTATCGACGATGATCTGCCAGATGATGAGACCGGCTCCTCTTTTGGATAAGTCAACAACCTGGCAGTTGACCGGCCTGCTCAGTCTTTCCCCTCCTTGCGCCTGACAGAGAAAAAGTGAGCCGTTCAGCGCCAGCGAAAATCGTTGAAATATGCGTCGTTCCATTCCCATAGTCAATTCCGGTCCGCAGCCAATCGATATTTACCCCCGGAAGGGGGATTGAGCTGAAGCAACAGCTTCAGAGCTTCTCGCTGTATTACAGCCCTTTCTCATTACTGCGCATTTGTCCGTGCATTCCCCCCCAGCGGGGCGCGGACCCGGATCGAATGCCTAGGCAATGCCATCAGCTTTGCATGACGGATAAGATGCGCTCGATTATCCAGGCAACGCTATCAATAAACGGCGCCCAGATGGCGTTTCAAGGTGCTGGCCACAAGCGGCGCCACGGAAAAAACATCCAGCAGTTCATCGCTTTCAACCCCGGGATATGTGTCGGCGCCGATTATTTTAACTATGCCGTTCTCTTTGAACTTCTGCCTGGACTGTCCGGCCAGGACAAGATGGGTGGCAAACAATATGACATCCCTAGCGCCGGCTTCCCGGCAGCGCAGGGCAGTCTGAATAATAGAGCCGCCGGTGCGGATCATGTCATCGCATATGATGACGAGCTTATCCTTCACCACGCTTGCCACCTGATGCACCATGGTTTTATCCATGGCATAGCGGTCTTTGTCCGCCGCTGTATGTGGTGCATTGAGTTGCCCGGCAAGACGGGCCACCCATTTGCTTCGTCCATAATCGGGGGAGACAAGCACAAAGTTGCTGAGCTTGAGTTCCCGTATCTTCTGGACGATCAGATTGTGGGTATTGATATGCAGGGTCTGCACATCGCCATGGTGGGCATGCAGCACCGCCTCGGAATGGAGATCGATAAAGGCGACAAAATCCGGTCTGGCCCGGAAGATCTGTCTGGTCCGGGTGATGCCTTTGGGGATTTCATTGGCATCGGGCTTTGCCTGCTCCATGGTGGAGTAGCCGAGGTAAGGAATGACCACATTGACCGTCCTGGCCCGGTAATAATGACAGCCGTCGATTAAATCGATGAGCTCCAGATGGGATTCGTCATTAGGGGTGGCACCGACGATGATCACATCCCGGCCGGAAAAATCCTCCGGAAAGGCGTGGTAGATTTCTCCATCGGTGAAGAATTTCTTCAGAACCCGGGTGAAAGGAATATCCATATATTGGGCGATCCGGCGGCCCAAAGCCTCGGACGCCTCATTGGAAATAATTATTTTATCGTCATTTGTGGCGGACATGGGCGGATCAGGTGAACAGTTTCGGGTTATTGGTGATTTTTCTGATCAGTTCACGGTAGTCCTGGGCGCCTGGGGAGCCGGGCGCAAACTCGTATATCGTCTGACCATAGGCCGGCGCTTCGGAGAGCCGCACATTGTAACGGATCGGGGTGCAGACATGGTTGCCGTACAGATCTTCAAGCTTGCTTAAGATACTGTTTGATTTCTTTACCCGCTGATCATGGAAAGTTGGGAGAATATATTTGAGAGCCACGTCTTTATTGTACTTCTGAATGGATGACATGCTTTTGAGAAATTCCACCAGTCCCTGCAGGGTCATTACTTCCAAGGATACCGGAGTGAGTACCTCCTTGACGTAAAAAAGCACGTTGACAATCAGTGGGTCCCAGCCGGGTGAGGTGTCAACCACGATATAATCAAACTTGTTTTCAATAGTGCTTAATTTTTCCTTGAGTGTCATTTCGCCGCCGAAATCCTTGCGGTCGATCACCCTTTTCAACCCTGCCAGTGATCTGCCGCCGGCAAGCAGCCACAGGCGATCTCGGGCCTGGATCATGATTTCATCCAGAGCAAGCTCGTTATTGACAAATTCGGTCAGTCCGGCCTTGGGCTTGACGCCGAGCATGAAGCTTGACTGGCCCTGGGTGTCCGTATCAACCAGCAGAACTTTGAAGCCTGCCAGGGCTAGGCCAGCTGCAAGATTGACCGCCGTCGTGGTTTTGCCCACCCCACCTTTGGAGAGTGTAACCGCTATTTTTCTCGGTTCAGTACTTTTTCCCGTTGCTGCCCCAGATGGTGCAGCAGCAGGAGACGGTTTGGGGCTGACAATGTCAAATTGCTCCTTGCAGAATTTGCAGCGAACCTTCGTGACGTTGGGCGGTAAGCGGCTTTCGTCAATGGAGTGTTCTTTTTGACAGTGAGGGCAGATGATAACCATATGAGTCTCCAAAATGTAAAAACAAAAATAAACTTCTCTGAATTTTAAAGAAATAACCAAAAGTTAATCATGTTATCGATATTATTTTGAATTATCTTTAAGAAGTTTTTTTACCAGTTCGCTCTCTTCTCCCTTGGATTCAAAATCGTCCAGCAGCATTTTCACCGCGTAATTGACAATGTTTGATTTCGTTGCTAACAGCTTTGAACCGGTAGGAAGCAATCCCCTTAAAAAATGGTTCGCCGCCCCGAGATCCTTGAAAACTTCTCTGGTCAGATAATGGGTGGCTTTTGTTTTCACCGAAGGTTGTTTTTTCTTTTTCTTGCTCGGTACGACAGGTTTACGGGGCGAAGGCGGTACTTTCTCCTGCTTGAGGAGGGGCTGGGAATAGAGTTCAATCAGCATGGTCAACTCATCCAGACCTGGTATCGCCCCAGTGGGATGAGAATCCTGTAAAAGATTTCCCAATACATCTCTTTTTGTCTTGTTTTTATGTTCCATCCTTATCTCCAACAGGTAATTCCTTTATAATCAGGGAGATAGAGTTTATTTGCCGCCAAAAAAATTATCTCTTTGCCTGCGAAGGAAATTGAGCAATTTCCCTTCGTTATCCTTGCCCATTTTTATAAATTCAATGCCGCAGATGAGTTGAAAATTTCTGGGAGAAACATGGACAATCCTGCCTTGCAACTGGAGATGATCGCGATCAAGCTGGAGTTTGATACCGTCAAGCTGCTGGCCTGCGGTAAAGGCACTTTCGTCGTCAAGCAGGATGCCTATGCCGTTTGCCCCCATGTTGATCACCTCGTAGTTGGTTCCATTAATTTCAATGGCAACCTTGCCCTCTTCTTCGATGGGCAGACGGTAGACATGACGGATAATTTTATTTTTTGTTTGTTCCGGTTGCTCTTTGGTTTTTGCCTTCATTGATGATCACCCTGAAATTTGCTAAAATAATTGATAAAATCGTAAAGAGGATTGATTTCATCGGGTTCAGGTGGAACCTTCCCCTGTGGCGGGGATAACTTTTGACCTACTGTATTGCCCCGGCCCGTCCGGAGACCTGCAACGGTTTCATTATAATGCACAGGTGTGACAGTATGTCCATAAACTTCCTCAGAGAAAAGACGAGAAAGATAGAGTTGCGGTTTTCTCAGTATAACTTATTTATATTATTTGATTTTTTATTTTGCCATGTTTTTAAATAAAGTGGATTTCTTTTAAAAAAAACAGTAATTTCAAACAGAAAGGCACAATTAAAAAAATAATATCACAGTTTCCAGGTACCGGCAAACAGAGAATCATAATCTCTTCGTATTTTATGCCCCTTGAAAACTCTCTCGACAGTCAATCATAAAAAGCAGAAAAGCAGAAAAAGGAGAAATGATGAAAATTTCCATTACCTATTGCAACAAATGAAACTATAGGCCACGTGCTTCCAGGTTGGAAGAGGAATTAGTGAAAAGATTCGCTGCCCAGGTGGAACTGATTGCCGGGTCAGGCGGGGTATTCGAAGTGGTGGCTGACGGCAGAAAGATTTTTTCCAAGACTGCAGCCGGCCGTTTTCCTGAAGAGGGCGAGATCGTAAAGCTGATCGAGGAGATTGTCAGTGAGAAGTGAGAGGTAAGGAGTGAGGCGGACTGGCTGTAGGGGCGGTTCGAGAACCGCCCTGTCTGGTTCGGGTCAATCCGCATTCCGCAATCCCAAATCGCCGATCTCCAAATCCCCGGTTCACAACCGGGAGCCGAAAATCGCGGTGCCCACCCGCACCAGGGTTGCCCCTTCTTCTATGGCGACCTCAAAGTCGCCGGACATACCCATTGACAGTTCAAAACCGTCGCGGCGGTCAAAGTAGCCTTTTGCCGCGAAATGTTCGGCAAGCTGCCGCAAGGTACGGAAGAAGGGGCGCACATCCTCCGGGTTGTCCATGAAAGGCGGCATGGTCATCAGGCCTCTAATCTTGAGGTTGGGAAGTTCGCCCATGACGGCAAGCAGCTCTTCCGCATTTTCCGGCGCTACCCCTTCCTTTTGCGCTTCCCCACTCACATTGATCTGGACAAGAACGGATAATATCCTGCCTGCCAGGCCGGCATGTTTGTCCAATGCCTGGGCAAGTTTCAGGCGATCAACCGTGTGCACGAGATCAAAGAGCGTTGCCGCGTCCTTGGCCTTTTTGGACTGGATATGGCCGATGAAATGCCACTGGGCCGCAGCTTGCAAAAAGCTGATTTTCTCCTTAGCCTCCTGCATGTAGTTCTCGCCGAAAAGGGTCTGACCGCAGGCAATGGCCTCCTCGATGAGCATGCTGTCGATTTTTTTGCTCACCGCCACAAGACTGACCGATTGCGGATCACGGCCTGCCCGCAATGCCGCGTTCTTAATCCTCTCTCTTATTTTCTCTAAATTTTCTTTAATGGCTGACATAGGTCATGAAAAGAATCCCTGGGGACTACACAGAGATCCCGAAGAGTTTTTGTACGTTGGCCGTTGTCTGTCCGGCCACCTCATTGAGCGTCACATCTTTTAATTCCGCAATCTTCTGGGCCGTATACAGCGTGTAGAGCGGCTCATTTGTTTTGCCCCGGAAGGGAACCGGCGCCAGAAAGGGGGCGTCCGTTTCAATCAGCAGGCGGCTTAAGGGAATAGCGCGCACCGCATCGTGCAGCATCTGCGCATTGTTGAAGGTTACCACCCCGGGAATGGAGATATAAAAGCCCAGATCAATAAATTTTTTCGCCGTGGCACCGTCACCGGAAAAACAATGGATCACCCCAGCGGCCGGAAAAGGCCCGTGGGCCTGCAGCAGTTCATAAATCTGTTCATGTGCCTCCCGGTTGTGGACGATGACCGGCAGATCAAGCCTTTTGGCCAGGTGGAGCTGCCTGGTGAAGGCGCTGTGCTGTACGGCAAGGGGGGCGTAATCCTTTACCGTATCAATGCCAATTTCTCCAAAGGCCACCACCCGCTCATTGCCGGCAAGTTGTTCCAGCTCAGCAAGGGTGTCTTGGGTCAAATCTCCGGCGTGGTGGGGATGAATGCCCACCGCAGCGTAAACCGCGGCATGGTTGTGCGCAAAAGCCACTGCCTTTCTTGAGCTCTCCATATCGATGCCGATGGTGATCACGGCTCTGACCCCGGCGGCAAGAGCGCGGTCCATGACTTGGTCAGCATAGAGTCCGTCATCGATCATGTCAAGATGACAATGGGTATCCACCAGGACGGCTCCTCTGTCAAGTACGGGCAGTGGGATTGGGATAGATTTTTTCTTTTTTGACACGGTAAGTTATCTTCTCATGTTCTGTTTTTAAGTGAAGCGGCCATGCGCCTTTTGCTCACCTCATCTAACAAATTATTGAAATTCCTGCAACAAAGGGGTAATTATGTGGGTAAAATCCGCCATCGTCAACAGAGTGGGGTGTTTTTTTATGCCGCAATCAGTTCTGGAAGCCATTTATGCCCGACGCAGCATCCGGGAGTTTACCGATCAGGAGGTTGCCTTAAGCGACCTGCACGAGATTGTCCTGGCCGGTATCTGGGCTCCTTCCGGTCTCAACAATCAGCCGTGGCGATTTGTTCTGGTCACGGATGAAGAAACAAGAAAAAAACTGAGCGAAACCACCCATTACAGCCACATCGTTCTTGCCGCCCGTGCGCTCATCGCCGTCTACCTTGATACGGAAGCCATGTATGATAAGGTAAAGGATCATCAGGCTGCCGGGGCCTGCATTGAAAATATGCTGCTGGCCACAGAGGCCCTGGGGCTTGGCGCGGTCTGGCTCGGACAGATCTTGAAAAATAAAGATAAAGTGAATAAGATACTTGATCTTTCCTCGCAGTATGATCTGATGGCTGTGCTGGCCATCGGGCATCCATTGCATCGCAAGCAGAAATCGTCCCGCAAGGGGCTTGACGTCTTTATTTTAAAAACATTCCAGCAGGAGGACACCGATGTTTTCCAAAAGTAACCAGATTTATTCCTTGAGTTCTTTTTCCATTGTTTTGCTTTTATTGTTGATGACCGGCTGCACAAATTTCGGCAGCATGGGTGGTGGTGGTGGTGATACCCAGGAGGGATATTCCTCGGCAAGTCAGCCCTATTATCCGCCTGATTTTCGGGAGGTTCTCATCCCTGACGGACTGGATATGAACCGGGAAGATTCCATGTTCATCAAGACTAACTCCTTTAACGGCGGCGTGTTGACTTTCGATGGCCGCATCGACGTGATTTCCCTTTCCGATTTTTTCGAGGGCTCCATGCCCAAGAACGGCTGGAAACTCTCCGGGGTGGTCAAGGCGAAAAACTATCTGCTGATTTTCACCAAGCCCGACAAAACCTGCATGATCACCATCTCTGAAAACAAATTGAATTTTAAGACCGTGGTCAATATGTATATCGCCGAGGATGCTGAATCGGCTGGTGGTGGTGCTGGAACCGGTAGTGTTGGTGGTGGGGACAACTTTTCCGTTTCACCGCTGCAATAAACTGAAACCCATGGCGCCTGTCCTGGAAAATAAAAACATACTGTGCGGCATTACCGGCTCCATTGCCGCATACAAGGTCTGTGACTGGGTCCGCTCCCTGCAGCGGGAAGGGGCGGATGTCAAGGTTGTCATGACAAAATCCGCCCGTAAGTTCGTTACGCCCCTGACCTTTGCCGCCCTGACCGGCAACGCCGTCCATGGGGCAATGTTTGCTGTTCGGGATGAAGAGCAGATTCCTCACATCAGCCTGGCCCGTTCCAGCGATCTCATTCTGGTCGCCCCGGCAACCGCCCAGACCATAGCCAGGCTTGCCCATGGCATGGCCGATGATCTGCTGGCCGCCATCGTTCTGGCCAGTGAGGCGAAAATTATCGTCTGTCCGGCCATGAACAGCAAGATGTTCCTACATGCGGCAACCCAGGAAAATATCCGGAAATTGAAGGAGTACGGCTATCTGGTGCTTGAGCCGGAAAGCGGCATGATGGCCTGCGGCGAGGAAGGGCCGGGCCGTCTGCCGGAATGGCATCAGGTGCGGGATGCGGTAATTACTGCCCTGACTCCCCAGGATCTGGCCGGCAAAACGGTGCTGGTCACCGCCGGCCCCACAGAGGAACCATTGGACCCGGTCCGCTTCCTGGGCAACCGCTCATCGGGCAAGATGGGTTACGCCATGGCAGCAGCGGCCAGGCAGCTCGGCGCCAGGGTTATCTTGGTCAGTGGTCCCACCGGACTGGTCCCCCCGGCCGGGGTGGATCTGATCAACGTCCGCACCGCTGCAGAAATGTACCGGGAGGTGTTGAGCCGTTTTGATGTGGCTGACATCATCGTCAAGGCGGCGGCGGTATCCGATTTCAGACCGACTGAGCTGTCTGCCGGTAAGATAAAGAAAACCGGGGAAAACATCTCTTTGCCCCTGACGCAGAACCGGGACATCCTGCAAAAACTCGGTGAGATAAAAGATCAGCGACCGAAACCGCCGCTGCTCATCGGTTTTGCCGCTGAAAGCGACAACCTGGTGGAGTACGGACGGGAAAAACTGCAGAAAAAGAATCTCGACTTTATTGCCATTAACGATATTACGGCAGCTGACAGCGGTTTCGCAGTTGACACCAACAGGGTGATCCTGCTTGACCGCCAAGGGGGACAGATGGAATTTCCCCTGCTTTCCAAGGAAGAGACGGCCCGGGAGATCTGGGGCAGGGTGGTCAGCGCAGTCAGGTCAAAATAAGCGCCGCCGATAATAATGCAGCAGCGGTCCGTTGGTAAAGGAGTGTCTCGTCAACAACAAAGTGGCGTATAAAGACGTGAGAGCTCTCTCCGTGCATCCTCCTTGGCAGTAAACTTCCAATTTCCTCCTGGCGCCTCTGTTGTTTCTGAATTCTTGCCATCTCCGTACTTCTCTTCTAACGACCTCGATATCGTCAAATCTTCTGGTGAGTTATTGGCCAATGAGCTCATTCCATCACCAGTGTTATTTCCTCAGCGTTTTGTCTTGGTCAGCAAGTCCTTTCAGGAAAACAACCTAGTAGAAATACCTAGTAGAATTGTTTTCAATATGTTAATACACAAGTAATTTATCTGGTTTGATTTGCAAATGCAGATAAAGCCGAAAGATCTCTCTTCTATAACATGGCAAAATAATGGCAAATTTTCGCATGAGGGGCGGGAAACCGCAGGGTTGAAGATTTGTGGAAGTTATTATCAAAACGAAGGGGAAAACAAAATGAAAAGGAAGTTATTGGCAGGATTGGCAACTGGGTTGTTGATGTTCAGCGTGGCCGGCACGGCGCAAGCTACCTTAACCACCATTGGCATCGCCACTTACGGCGGCTCGGATTACAATTTAATCTGGGACAATGACAATAACGGCAATTCGGTCATCTGGTTGGATTATACTCATGACAAAACAAATTGGGAGGAACAGAATACCTGGGCCGCAGGTCTTGATTCGTCTTTAACCTGCCGTATTGATGCTGCTTATAGGGTTGACTGGGGCGACAGTTCCTGGCGGCTGCCAAGTGCCGGAGCAAACTCATCTGCCGATTACAATCAAATCACCTCCGAGATGGGGCATTTGTTTTATGAAGAATTAGGATTGCAAAGTTATCCAGACAGAGATTATCAACTGGTAACAACCGCAGAATTAAACGCCTCCAATTTTGACAATTTAATTGCATCCTGGTACTGGTCCGGTACGGAGCATGTTATCAAAACGGACAACTACGCCTGGCTCTTCCACATGCTCTACGGCAACCAGGATTACGACAATCAGGACAAGGAGCGTTACGGGTTAGCTGTTCGCAGTGGACAAGTTTCCGCTGTTCCCGTACCCGGAGCCATCTGGTTGCTTGGCTCAGGGCTGACAGGCTTGGCAGCCTTAAGCCGGCGAAGAAGAGAGAGCCGCGTTTGATCAACATAAGGGCATCTTGAATACATGTCTTTTCGCCCGGTTTCTGTGTCGCAGCAAAATAAAAAATGCTCGCATATTGGGCATATGTGAGCATTTCTATTTTCATCACGACGCGGCAGATCTGGAGCAGGGTGCTGAGGAACGCGGTCAGCGCATAAAGGTCAGAATAGCCGCGCCGATAATCAGCAGTAGCGGGCCGTTGGTGAAGTAGATGAAATAGATCATGGGGTAGCGCTGCCCCATGATCTGCCGCAGATGATCCTTGTTGATGAGCCCCGGCACACAGAAGATCAACGAGATGACCGTACCCACCACGACAAAAAATATTCCCACTATCTTGACAATCATTTCGCAGTCACGTCCTTTTCAGACATTTCTTCTTTTATTTCCTCCCCGCTGGTCTGTTCTTCAGGCTGTGCTGCGTCCGGCATGGGCAGCAGATCCAGGGGTAGGGTCAGCGTATCAAAAATAAAATCCACGGCGGCCTGGCCGATGGCGGTCGGGGAAAGGACACTGAGTTCAGGGTCCCGCAGATTACCGGTCACCTTCACCGGATAGGTGACAATATGCCGTTTTTTGCCGCCGATGATCCGACCCACCAGCGGCACCATATTGATGATTTTGTCAATCGTTTTAAACGGTACGATAAAAAAGGTCAAGTCCGTGTCAAGGGTCTGCAGATTGATGTTGCCCTGGGCCATAATATCCATCCCCTCGCCATCTATGACCGCCTTGTCGAGGATGAGCAGATTTTTTGCCACATGGCCGTGAACTTCCAGCAGCTTGTAGCGGAAACCGCTGGAAAACAGCCCCTGATACAGGTCGGTGAAGTTGATCAGCTTGAATATCTTTGAGAGAATATCCATCTTTTCCAGCACGCCGTTTTCCCCTTGCAGCAGGAACTTGCCGGAGGAGAGATTGTCGTTTTCATCCATCAGGGTGGCGTTCACGGAAAAAGGTCCGGAGATGAGGGTGTTTTTCACCCCGGCGCAGGTCAGAAATTCCTCAAAAAGCGGTGGGGGGCCTGCAGGATTTTTCAGGGTGAATTCCTTGCGGCTCTGCGCGTCTTGCCATGCAAGGGTGCCGTCGATACCCAGGCCGCAGAAACTCGAATCTTCAAGAATCAGGGTGGTTGACTCCTTGTTACTGAAATCAATGGTACCCCGCAGGGGGGTGAGTTTGTAATTGCGCGTTTTGCCTTCCTTGATGGTCTCGGCAAACAGGTATTCGTCGGCCCTGACCTTGATGGCGCCGGAAATATTGCCGGACAGGGAGGAGGCGAGATTTTTTTTGTCGGTGCCGCTGATCTTGCCCAGGAATACGGACAGATCATCAATGAAATGGATGAGGGTGTTCTGGGACAAGGTCCGGGCATGCAGTGACAGATCCGTGGTCACATCGCGCGGGGAAAATTGCAGTTCGCCGGAACCGGTGACCTGTTCATTTTCAAAGGTAAAGTCAAGGTCCTTTATTGAGAGGTTTTGATCACTGCCGAATAGTGACAGCCGGGAAATGGCGATCTGCCGTAAATAGTCACCCCATAGCCATTGCAGATCGCGCGCCTCGGTCTGGCCATTGAAGCTCAGTTGCCGCTCCCCCGCAGGGGGCGTAAGCGTAAAAAAGCCTTCCAATTCACCGTTTAATACCATACGGGTAGTGAAAATCGCGGCCACGGTCTGCCAGTCAATGCTGCCCTGGAAGGAGATTTGCGGGGCTGCGCTGCTGGTGTCGCCGGTGATGGTGACAAGACCATCTTTCTGGTCCCTGAAAAAGTGCAGGCCGGTCTGTTCATGCCGTCCGCCTTTTACTTTCACATCCACCACCGCTTCCACCGGCGAACCGGCAAAAGAGCTGTTTTGCACCGTGCCGAAGACAGCCACATTGCTGTCAGCAAAATTAATTCTCAGCTTTTTGATGGTACACGGAATCTTGGGAAAAAAGAGGTCCGGAATCCACTTTTTCCCGGCCACCCACTTGCCCTGTTCCGTGGTGACCGGGCCGTCAAGCTCCAGCCAGCCATTCCAGTAGGAAAAGAGATGGTGGGAAAGCCCGGCGGAAAGTTTCAGGGGTGAGTCAAGAAATTTGATGTTGCCATCCATCAGGGCAACCTTGTTTTCCGCCATTTCCAGGGTGCCGGAATCGATACTGATCGTCTCCGGCAGATGCGGGGTGGTGAAGGTGATCTGGGCTAGCCCCGCGGCAAGCTGGTATTGCCAGAGGGACGGGTGGAGGAATGGCCCGCCGGCGGTCCCCTGGTTCACCGAAATAACGCCGGCAATGGAGGAAATGTTGGGAATAAGGGTTGCGGCAATAACGGGGTAGCGGTTGAGTTCATCAAACAAAGAGGTGGTATCAAGGGTTGCGGCAATACTCTTCACGGCAAAGGGTATCTCGCTGTCGCCCCAGGAAAGATTACCGGAGCATTCAAGCAGCTTATGGGGACCGATGTCCGCGGCAACCCGCTGCCACTCAACCACATCGCCATGGATATGCAGCATGCCTCCCCGCAAGCCTATGGGCCAGCTGAGCCGCTCATAGTTGACCAGTGCACCCTGCATGTCTGGGATGCTGACATCTACGGTAAAATCACGCAGATCTTCCCCAACGTTGAGGTGGCCCATTTTCCGGCCCTGGGAAGAGAATTTCAGCACCTCGCTTCTGAAATGCTCATTATGGATGAGATGATGCAGGGTCTGGGGCAGGGCGGCCAAATCTGCGTCGATATCAAGATCAAGCTTGAAAAGGTGGTTGTTTTCGGAAAGTCCCAGGGAAAAAGAACCGTTTGAGCCGAAATGTGGACCGAGCCAGGTGGTCAGATTGTAGCCGTGGATATTGCCGTCCTTGATGATAATGGGCCCGGATGAGCGGTCGAGATCAAGTTCTACTCCCGGCACATGAATGTCGGCTTTGTCCACATCAACGTTGATGATCATCGACTGCAGATGGGAGAAGCAGGCAAGGGGCGCGTTAAAGGAATAGGTGGCGGATCTGGCCCGACCGCCGCGTACCACGTCACAGACGGTAGTGGTGATATGCTCATCGCCGAGCAGGGCGAGCAGCCCGGTGCGCACCCCGCTCAGATCGATATCCTTGGCGGCAAGATCGAGCCGGTAGAGAGGCTCAGGGGAATCAGTGGCGAAGGAGCGGCGGACAATGCCGCTAAAAGATACCTGCGGGTCGGCAAGGCTCAGCTCATAAATTTTTGCCGCGAGATCCTCGCCGTTTTTCTCCAGCAGCAGTTTGGCGCCCTTGAAGTGGAATGGCACAGGCTGCTCCAGCCGCTGCAGGGAAAAGGCCGGAATATCGCCGCTGAACAGGACCTGCATGGACTGCCGTCCCTGGCCGATAATGTCACAGCTGAAATCCACCTGGGAAGCCAGCGGTTTCATGACGATTGTGGTCAGTTCGCCAAGCTGGGCAAGGTCAAATTTTTCCGCTTTCACCGTACCGGCATAGGAGACGGAATCGGTAAAGTAATTGCCCTGCACCAAAAGCTTCCCTGCAAAGGACGATCTGCTCTGCAGGCTGACAGCCAGCTGGTCGGCATTTTTGCGTATTTTGAGGCTGATGTCGCTAAAAGTGAGTTTTTTGCTGCGAAACCGGTCATTGGCAAAGGCCGCGATATCCAATGTTCCGTCATCGACGGTGACATTGGCACTGGGCAGCACGGGTCCCTCTTCCTCTCCCTCACCGCTTGCCGACTTGGTAAAAAAAGAAGAGTTCACCGTGACATGGGGGGAGCGCAGATAGAGCCGGCCGATGGCCACCCTGCTGGCCAGCAGGGCCTGCCAGTCCGGGTAGATTCTGGTTTTAGGCAGCTGCAGGGTGAAATCCCGGTGGGTGACGGTGGTGTCAAACAGGGTCAGGTGGGGAAGGGGAGCCCAGCGCCAACGTATCTGGCCGATGGAGACCTCGGCATTGAGGGCTGAGCTTGCCTGCCGGATCAGTTCCTCCTGCACCTCCTTGACATCCAGGAGTCTGGGCGCCAGATAGACCAGCAGCCCGAGCAGCAGCAGGACGAGAAAGGTGATTTTGTATTTCTGGCTCATCCAGAACGTTTACTCTATACTTTGCAGCATCTGATCAATGATCGTCAGCCCCCCCTGCCAGAAGTTCCTGTCATTTAAGTCAACGCCAAAGGGCTGCAGGAGTTCATAGGGTGACAGGTTGCCGCCCTGGCTGAGAAGATGAAGATATTTGGGGATGAATTTCTCGCCTTCCGTCTGGTAGAGATTGTAGAGAGCCAGCACCAGCAGTTCGCCGAAGGCATAGGAATAGACGTAGCCCGGCGAATGGAGGAAGTGGGGGATATAGGACCACCAGATGCCGTAATTGTCGGTCAGGGTGACCGAGTCGCCGAACATCTCTTGCTGGGTGATCAACCATAGTTCGCTCAGTTTGCTGTCGGACAGCTCGCCCTTTTCCCTCCTGGCGTTATGCATCAGGTTCTCGAAGCGGTTCATCGACACCTGGCGGAAGACGGTGGCAAAAATGGATTCCAGCTTCTGGCAGGTGAAGGCCCTGCGTTCCCCGGCATCGGTGAGCAATGCCAGTTGATCATGAAAGATGAGCAGTTCGGCAAAGACCGAGGCGGTCTCGGCCAGCACCAGGGGGGTGCTGCTGTTAAAGTATCCCTGTTTGGCCGCCAGGTATTGATGAACGCCGTGTCCCAGTTCATGGGCCACAGTGGAGACGTCGCGGATATTGCCCGTAAAATTGACCATCACATAGGGATGGACTTCCGGCACGCAGGGGTGGGCAAAGGCGCCGCCCCGTTTGCCATCAAGCACCGGGGCATGTATCCAGCGGCGATCAAAGAAGAAGGAGGCTATTTCCGCCATTTTCGGCGAAAAATTGCGGAAACCGTTGATCACCATCTCTTTGCATTCATCCCAGCCGATAGTGGCGGAGGGCAGATGGGGCAGGGGAGCGTAACGGTCGTAATCTTTCAGTTCGTCAAGCCCCAGCAGCTGTTTTTTCACCGTATAGTACCGCCTGACGAGGTCATAGCGGGAGGTGGCCGCCTCAATCAGCACCTCCACCGTGGCGTCATCCAGCTCATTGGCGAGATTCATGGAGTTGATCCAGGAGGGATAGCTGCGCAGACGATCGCTGATCATCTTGTCGGCCAGCAGGGTGTTGAAGATGTGGGTGAGAATGTGCAACTGGCTTTGCAGCCCTTCGGTCAGCTCATCCGCCGCCTTGCGGCGCACCTCTCGGTCCCGGCAGTAGAGATCGGACAATACCTCCTCCTCGGTACGTTTTGCCGCGCCGAACTGGAGATGGCCGAGAACCTTTTCAAAGAGATTGGTCCAGCTGCTTCTGCCCACCGGCGCTGTCTCGATGAGTAAGGTCTCTTCTGCGTGGGAGAGCATATGGCTGGCATAGCGGCGGATATTTTGCAGATAATGGCGGTAATGGCTGGTTTCCGCGGCATCAAGCAGGGGATCTGCGATTTTTTCGTCCATTTTGCTCCATTCCAGGTCAAAGAACACCGTTTCCCTGGCAATGCGGCTTGATGTCTCCCTGACCTCCTGGAGAAAGGCCCCGGCCTCCTGGTTTTTTATCTGGGTGGTGAAATTGAGAAAGGCATAGGTGGCCACCCTGCCGACAAAGGATTCAATTCTTTCAAAACGCCGGACCAGACGGGCAAGCTGGTCAGGGGTGAGGGTGTCGAGCTTGCCGGCGAAAGATTCCTTAAGCAGGGCCGCTTCCTCCTCACAGAAGGCGATATCATCTTTGATGGCGGGATCCTGCGGAGAGCTGTAAAGGTCGCCCAGGTTCCAGAGAACTGTTGTGCTGCCAAGCTTTTCATTTAATTCGGCTGACATGAAAAATATCCTTATCTTATGTGAAAGTACCTGTTAAAATCTGATGATCACTTATCTTGCCACTTTGACTGAACATGCTGTAATTGTTGTTGAAATAATTCATTACCTGCAGAAAAAAACGACTGTAACCATTGTCGCAGTCCCTGCAGGCCGTGCTTCGTGACCATCATATCATTTTTTAAAAAAAATACATTAACGTAACTAGGCAGAGAGGCAAAGAATTTTTCAAATCAGCAAAAAAATGATTTTTAAATGAGGTTGCATCCGGCAGGAAAGAGAGATATAGAATGTAACTCGGAATATTCCTCAACCCTTAAACTTTTGACTGTCTCGTATAAAAAAAACTCTCGGCAGCCATTACGGAAATTTGCTGCCAAGATTTTTTACCCGCAAGGGGTATAAGTACCCACAAGGGGTATAAATACCCTCAAGGGCATAGATAAGCGGTCATCAACTTTTCTTTTTCGTAACATCCGACATGTCTGCAACAGTAGCCTACGATGAATCAAAAATAAAGACTCTGAGCTCGCTGGAGCATATCCGCCTGCGTCCCGGCATGTATATCGGCCGGCTCGGCAACGGCTCCCATCCTGACGACGGCATCTATATCCTGCTTAAAGAGGTGATTGATAATGCGGTTGATGAATTTATCATGGGGGCGGGCAAAAAGGTCGTCGTCGTCATCAACGACGGCGAAGAGGGCAGGGTCAAGGTACGCGATTTCGGCCGCGGCATTCCTCTGGGCAAGCTGGTGGAATGTGTTTCGGTGATCAATACCGGAGCCAAATACAATACCGATGTCTTTCAGTTTTCCGTTGGCTTGAACGGGGTGGGCACCAAGGCGGTCAATGCCCTGTCCGAACAGTTCACTGTTACCTCCTTCCGGGAAGGACGCTATGCCCGTGCCGTGTTTGCCGAAGGCATCCTGCAGGAGCAGGACGAGGGCGAAACCACGGAAAAAAACGGCACCCTGGTCGAATTTCTGCCCAACCACGCGCATTTTGAGGAGTATGCCTTTAACCTGGAGTTTGTCCGCAAGAGATTGTGGCGCTATGCCTATCTCAACGCCGGTCTGAAACTGTGCATGGAGAAGGAATGCTTCTTTTCCGCCAATGGACTGCTTGATCTGCTGGCTAATGAGATCGAGGAGGGCCGGCTGTATGAACCTCTTTATTACAAGGACGAGACCCTGGAACTCGCCTTCTGTCATACGGAGGGCTATGGCGAGAATTATTTCTCCTTTGTCAACGGCACCTATACCAATGAAGGCGGCACCCATCTCTCTGCCTTCCGCGAAGGCATCCTGAAAGGGGTCAATGAATTCACCGGCAAAAAATACCTGGGCGATGATGTGCGGGAAGGCCTTGTCGGCACGGTGGCCGTGAAGATTAAGGATCCGATATTCGAGTCCCAGACCAAGAACAAGCTGGGCAACACGGAGATCAGAGGAATCATTGTCAACCGGGTAAAGGATTTTGTCTGCGACTACCTCTACAAGGAAAAGGAAGTCGCCGAAGTCTTGATCGACAAGATCCAGCAGAACGAGAAGGTGCGCAAGGAACTGCAGCATGTGCGCAAGGAGGCCAAGGCCAAGGCCAAGAAGGTGGCCATCCGGGTGCCCCAGCTCAAGGACTGCAAGTACCATCCCAGCAAGGAAAACCCCTCCCAGCCCGGCCGGGAAAATATGGTCTTCATCACCGAGGGCCAGTCCGCCTCAGGCTCCATTGTCAGCGCCAGGGATCCCATGACCCAGGCAGTCTTTTCCATGAAGGGCAAGCCGATGAATGTCTTCGGCCAGTCCCTGACCCTCCTTTATAAGAACGAGGAGATGTACAACATGATGCGGGCCTTGAATATCGAAGATTCGGTGGGCGGCCTGCGTTACGACAAGGTAATCCTGGCCACCGACGCCGATGTGGACGGTCTGCACATCAGGAATCTGCTGCTCACCTTCTTTCTCACCTATTTTGAAAATCTGGTGAAAAGGGGACATGTCTACATTCTCGAGACTCCGATTTTCCGGGTGCGCAACAAGGAAGAAACCCGGTACTGCTATTCGGAAAAGGAGAAGATTGTGGCGGAAAAGGAGCTTAAAGGCAAAGGCAAGGCCGACAAACGGGTGGAGATCACCCGGTTCAAGGGGCTGGGAGAGATCTCGCCCCGTGAGTTCAAACAGTTCATCGGCCAGGTTATGCGCCTGCAGCAGGTGAGCATCGACCGTCTGAGCGATGTACCGAAGCTGCTCTCTTTTTACATGGGGAAAAACACCCCGGTGCGCAAAGAGTACATCATGACTCATCTGGTTTAACACATGGAAAATCCGACGGAATACGGGTCCCTGCACCTGCTTTTTGATACCAACTTCATGGACTACACCTCCTATGTTATCAAGGAGCGGGCCATACCGGATGTGACCGACGGCCTGAAGCCGGTGCAGCGGCGCATCATGCAGACCCTGTTCAACATGGATGACGGCCGCTTCAACAAGGTAGCCAATGTGGTGGGCGAGACCATGAAGCTCCATCCCCACGGCGACCAGTCCATCTTCGGGGCACTGGTCAACCTGGCCAACAAGGGCTACCTCATCGATCGCCAGGGTAACTTCGGCAATATCTTCACCGGGGACGGCCCGTCTGCGGCCCGCTATATCGAGTGCCGTCTCACCCCGCTGGCCCGGGAAATCCTGTTCAACAAGGATTTGACGGAATTTGCCGATTCCTATGATGGCCGCATGCAGGAGCCGGTGGTACTGCCGGCCAAGCTCCCCCTGTTGCTGCTGCAGGGGGCGGACGGCATTGCCGTGGGCATGGCCACCAAGATCATGCCCCATAATTTCTGCGAGCTGCTGGAGGCCCAGAAAAAGATCCTGAAAGACGAGCCCTTTGAGATTTACCCTGATTTTCCCCAGGGCGGGCTCATGGATGTCTCCGGTTACAATGACGGCAACGGCAGGATCAGATGCCGGGCGCGCATTGTCGAAAAAAATGAGAAAACCATTCTCATCAAGGAGATCCCCTACACCACGACCACGCTGTCACTGATGGAAAGCATTGAGAAGGCCGCCAAATCAGGCAAGATCAAGATTGTTTCCATCAACGACTATACCGCCGAAGATGTGGAGATCGAGATCAAGCTGGCCCGTGGCATTTACGCCGAGGATACCATCAGGGCACTCTACGCCTTTTCCGACTGTGAAGTCCCCATCAGCCCCAATCTGACCTGTATCCGCGACAACCGGCCGGTCAACATCCCGGTTCCCGAGCTGCTGCGGGACAACACGGCCAAACTCAAGGCGGATCTGGAGAAAGAGCTCCTCATTGAACTGGACCTCCTGCGGGAAAAACTGCATGCCCATCTGTTGGAGCAGATCTTTATTGAGGAGCGGTTGTATAAGCAGATCGAGGAGTGCACCAGTTTCCGGTTGGTGGTGAGTACGGTGAAGGAGTCCCTTGCTCCTTTCCGGGAGCGGTTGATGCGTGACGTGACCAAGGCAGACATTGAGCGGTTGCTGGAGATCCGCATCCGCCGCATCTCCCGCTACGACATTGATAAGAAGCGCAAGGACATCAAAGAGATCCAGGATCGGTCACGTGAGGTGGAAAAAGACCTGCAGGACATGGTGGGCTTCACCCTGCGCTACCTGGACCGGCTGCTGAAAACTTACGGTCCTCTTTACCCACGGCGCACGGAGATTACCGCCTTTTCCGAGGTGGAGGCCAGGGATGTGGCTCTCTCTAATCTCACCGTGGGTTACCATCGGGAGAGCGGTTTCCTCGGCCATCAGGTCAAATCCGACTGCGACAATTCCTTTGCCTGCTCGGAATATGACAAGCTGCTGCTGTTTTTCAACAACGGCACCTACAAGGTCATTCATGTCGCCGACAAGGTGTTTGTCGGTTCCGATCTGTGCTGGGTGGGCACGGTTGATGAAAAACTGATCTTCAATGTGGTCTATCTGGATGGCGAAGAGGATCTGAGTTATGTCAAGCGCTTCCATTGCCCCAAGTTCATTCTGGAAAAGGAATACCATCTTTTCCCCCCGCACAGGAAGTCTCACATTCAATTCCTGTCCCTGGGTGAGGGGAGCAGGATACGCATCCACCTCAAGCCCTCCAAAAGAGCCAAGAGGAATTATGAGGATATCAGTTTTGATGATTTTCTCCTCAAGGGTTCCATCGCCAAAGGAAAAAGGGTGTCGATCCGGCCGGTACGGCGGATCGCTGAACTGAAGAAGAAGGGTGATGATGAGGGACAGGACCCCAAGATCCTGTCCCTGTTTGATGAGAAGAAATGAAACGTTCCAACGAGCAAACGTTTAAGCGATCAAGCGTTCAAGCGTTGGAACGTTTGATCGTTGGAACGTTTTCACGCTTGAACGCTACTTCTCTTCATATACCTTGAGCATGACCACATCTGTTTTGGGCACGTCACTGTAGAATCCTACCTTGCCGGTGGGGGTGGCCACAATCTCATCCACCACATCCATGCCGTCAATGACCTTGGCGAAGACCGCATAGCCGAAGGCGGACGGTGATTTGCCCCGGTGATCAAGGCTCTGGTTGTCAGCCACATTGATGAAAAACTGGCTGGTGGCGCTGTATATGTCCTGGGTGCGGGCCATGGAAAGGGTGCCCCGGCTGTTTTTTAAACCATTGTCCGCCTCGTTGACAATCGGTTCATGGGTGTTTCTTTTTTTCAGGCCCGGCTCAAAACCGCCACCCTGCACGACAAAGCCGGGAATGACCCGGTGGAAGATCAGGCCGTTGAAGAATCCTTCGTTCACGTAGCGGCGGAAGTTGCTGCAGGTAATGGGGGCCTGGTCGTCGAGCAGTTTGATCTTGATCGTACCCATGGTCGTTTCCATGACAATGTCCCCTTTATGGGGTTGGGGCGCGCTGTCGGCAGCCAGGGCCGGCAACGGCTGGCAGAGCAGCAGAAAAAAAACAAGCAGGCGGCAAATCATATTTTTCCTCCGAAAGATTAAATTGGTAGAAGAATTTTCCACTTTTATTTCCCATCTTTACCCCGTTCATTTTTTTTTGACAACTTTTCGTTGCAGAAGTTTGCCGCCTTTTGCGGTAAGAATAAGTTTGATTTTTGCTACCCCACCATATATAGTAGCCCAAATCAAGAGGCCCGGCGGATGTGGTATGTTCGGGTAACTGTTTCAATTTGCAGGAAATAGTTCTATTACCATATTCTATGAAAATGGATCAGAAAATGAATTTTTCCGGTAACGGGTATCTAAAAGCTGATCTGGCCAGGCGATCTCCCCCTTTTGGCAAACCTGTCATATCAGCGCCAACTTCACCCGGCCTTTCCCCCGAAAAGAGGATCATAGCCGTCAGTGCGGTGACGGCCCTGCTATGCCTTTGCCTGATCGCGGTTCTTGTGGGCAGGCGACTCTCTTTACCGGATGTTTCAGATAAACAAACCGCCCCCCGAGCCCAAGCCGATAAGGTCAGCGCCATCCGGGTAGACTCCACCAGCGATCTGCTGGAAAATCTGCGCAGCAGAAACCTGTGGGACATCGCTGACAAGAGTGTTGTTCCTCCTGTGTTATTCGCCAATCTGCCCCAGGATATGAACGATCTGGAAGTGGTGACCAAGAAAAAGGCCTTTATCAACACCCTGCTGCCCATCAGTCTCATCGCCATCCATGAGGTCGCTCAGGAGAAAAAATCCCTGCAGGCTATTCTTGACAAGCTGGGCAGCGCAGATGATATCCTCTTTTTTGACGATGAAGCCATCTGGCCCCAGAGCGTCAGCGATGAAGAAATCGATCTTCTCCAACATCTTGCCCAAAAATACCGCACCAATTCCAAAGAGAAGCTGCTGCTCAGGGTTGATGTGCTGCCGGTCAGTCTTATTCTCGCCCAGGGCGCCCTTGAATCCTCCTGGGGCAGTTCCCGTTTTGCCGCGGAAGGCAACAATCTCTTCGGCATCTGGACCTGGGGTACGAAAGGTATGATCCCGGCGAACCGCGAGGAGGGCGCCATGCATAAGGTGGCTTCCTACGATACCCTGCTTGATTCCGTGCGCGCCTACCTGCTGATGATAAACCGCCTGCCGGCGTACACTTCCCTGCGTGAACTGCGCAGCCGTACCGCAAGTTCCATGGACATTGCCGCTGGCCTGCGCTTTTATTCGGAAAGACGTGACTCCTATATCCAGGATGTGAAGCAGATTATCGTCACCAATGAGCTGCAACGATTTGATTCAATGGAACTTGCGGAAAATTTACAGTGGCAGCCGCCTCGGGAAAAGCCCGTGAACCTTGTCTCTCTTGATAGGTCGAGGAATGCAAATATTTAAAAAAAACGTTATTTCATTTAGTTGTGCATTAACCATCATCCTTTTTCTCTCGTTTTTCACCCCCCCGTTCACCAGCGCCGATGAGGCTGCCGGCCCTGGGGTCACCGTGCTGATCTATCACCGCTTCGACGAAAGCCGATATCCCACTACCAACGTCAGCGCGGAGCGGTTCCGTGAACAGCTCGCCTACCTGATGATGAACCACTACCAGGTCATCTCCCTGGCTGATCTGGTCAGCGCCATTGAACACAAGACGCCGCTACCGGACAAGGCGGTGGTGATCACCATCGACGACGGCTACCGCAGTGTCTATGATGTGGCCTGGCCCATCCTCCAGTCATTCGGTTATCCCTTCACCGTTTTTCTCTATGTCAAGGGGGTGGACAGCGGCTCTAAGGCCTATATGACCTGGGATCAGGTGCGCGAGGTGCAGAAGCAGGGCGGCGATTTCCAGGACCACTCCTATTCCCACTACCGTCTGATCGAACGGCCCAAAGGATTGGATGATGCCGGTTACCGGGCCTGGATCCGGGATGATCTGCAGAAAGGAGCGCAGATACTGGAGAAGAATCTGGGGCATAAGGCTCAGTTTCTGGCCATTCCCTATGGGGAGTACAACACCATTGTCCAGCAGGAGGCCAAAAAGCTTGGCTATGAGGCCATCATGAGCCAGGATCCTGGTTCAATCAGCCTGGAGACGGATTTGAACTCCATCCCCCGGGAGCCGATTCTCGGCAATGAGTGGAGTACCATGAAACATTTTGAAGAGGTGTTAAACCGCATCGATATGCCGGTGACGGTGATGGAGCCGTCGCCTGCCCCGCTGAAAAGCGCACTGATGAAGAAATTCGGCGCGACCCTGCTTTATCCTGACAGGTATGAGACCACCTCGTTTGGTATTTATGTTTCAGAGCTGGGCTGGCACCGGGCCAGTGTTGACAAGGGCTTTGTGTATATTGACAACAACCGGCCCCTGCAACGCCATGTGAACCGGGTAACGGTGAGCGGCAAGGACAAGAAGACCGGCCGTCTCGCCCTGCGCACCTGGATGATTGTTCGGCCGGATTAGTTGGACTGGTCCGATTAGTCTTACTGGTCGGGTTGGTCAATGAATCCCGGATCGCGCTTCCCTTGTCCGGAATGACGATTTGGTTGCCCAAGTCAGTCTAAAAGGAATAAATGACCCTGCCCTGTCGTAGGGGCAACCCTTGTGGTTGCCCCCTGTCAGCGAGAATTTAACGCCGCATAAAATAAAAGGGTACCCACAAGGGGTACCCCTACAAACTTCTCTCCATGACTGGTTCAACGAATCGTTTAAATCAGACCAGTCCGACCAATCTACTTCCCAAACCCGCACACCGGATACTGGCATTTCTTGCAGTTGCGGCACAGCCCGCCATGACCCATCCGGGCCAGGTCCTCCCTGGTGATTGTCTCGCCGCACAGCACCCTGGGCAGAATCAGATCAAAAACGGTAATCCGGTGAAACATGCCGCAGGCCGGCAGGCCGAGCACCGGAACCTCACCGATTCCGCCGGTGAGAAACATGGCGCCGGGCAGCACCGGGGTACCGTAGCAGACGTCCGTTGCCCCGGCCTTCATGATGCCGGCCCTGGTCACATCATCCGGGTCAACCGACATGCCGCCGCTGGTGATAATGAGATCCGCTCCAGCCTCCAGGCAGGCGGTGATCTCGGCGGCAATCAGCTCCGCATCATCCGGGGCAAAGCCGACCTTGACCACCTTGGAACCCAGTTTTTCCAGCTTCTCCCGCAGAACCGGCTCAAAGGAATCCTTGATCCGGCCATAAAAGACCTCGCTGCCGGTGATCACCAGCCCGGCCTTGGCCGCTCTCATCTGCTTGACCTGCAGAAGTCCCCCGGCGTCCATGGCAATGGCCACGGCCTTTTCTACGATCTGCCGTTCGGAGATCAGCGGAATAAGCCTGGTGGCAGCCACCTGTTCGCCTTTGCTGACCGGGGTGTTGTCGTGCAGGGTGGCGCACATCACCTCGCCAAGCAGGTTGAAACGATACAGGGCCTCGGTGTTTATCTTGAGCAGCCCGTCATGGACGGCCACCAGGCTGATTTTCCCTTCCGTGGGTCGCCCGGAGCCGACCACTCCTTCCCCGGCCATGGCCTCGGACATCAGTTGCGCAGCTTCATTTTCATGGATCTCATTCTCATCAAGGGTGAGAATGTAGATCCGTTCCTTGCCGAGTCTTCTCAGGTGCTCTACATCTTCCGGCCTGATGATATGGCCTTTTTTAAAGGCCGTTCCTTTAAATGCCCCGTTGTCAGCACCTGCCGTCCTGATTTCGGTGATATCATGGGGCAGCACCATGCCCACTGCCTGATCAACTGGAATTATCTTCGTTGGCATATTTTCTTATCCTGAAACTCAATTTTCTGAGTTGGTCTATTTCGCCGAAAAGGCCTGAAATGTAAAATACAGAAGCCAGGAGCCAGAACGGTTGATTTTATTACGTTTTATCCCGACTCCTGTCTCCTGGCTTTTCTTATAAGGGTTCATAATAGCGGCCAGAGGCGCAGCTCCTGCACAGCGTCCCGCCGTCCTTTTCCACCTCGCGGCCGTCCTGCACCCAGTCGCCGCATACCTGGCATTGGACCCGTTTCAGGGGGCGGCCGGGCATATCACATTGCGGGATGCTGACGGACACCTGCTGGATGGTGAAAAGTTCTTTCTCGGGCATGACGCGATAGGCCTCAAGCTGCTGCTTGTACTTGTCATCCATTGCCGGGGAGTATTTTTTGGCCAGTTCGCGGGATTCCTCCCTGGCGGTGATGCGCACCGCCTTGCCCGTGCTCAGGTTGACAAAGGTGGCGGCCATAATGCCGTAATCCAGCCACTTCAGGGAGCGTTTCCCCAGGGAGCAGCCGGTCACCGACTGGATGGCATCGGTGGCGCAGCGGTCGATCTCCACCAGCACATAGAGGCTTTTGCGCTGTTTGCCCTTGGGGTCGGTAATGCCGATCTCCCGCAGGCCGATCATGGCCATTCTCACCCCGATCACCTGGCCTGCGCAGATATGGCCGTGGATGCGGGTCGATTCCTCCAGCAGCTCCTCAAAGCTCGGCTGGGCAAAAGATTCGGCGATTGCTGTATACATGGTTTTATGCTTTTTTCAGATGGGGATGGTTCAGATCAAGGGCCTTGTTCCACTGTTCAATGCGGGTCTGCATCTTCTGGTAAAGCTCGGTGGTATCGCCTTCGATGGTGACGGAGTTGATTTTGTCTCCCTGGGCAATGGCGTTCACCACGTCCATGTCGGCCTGGCTCACCACGGCGCCGAAAACAGCGTGCTTGCCGTCAAGCCAGGAGCAGGGCACATGGGTGATGAAGAACTGGCTGCCGTTGGTCTTGGGACCGGCGTTGGCCATGGAGAGCTTGCCCGGTGCGTCGTGCAGCAGAGTGCGGTCAAACTCGTCTTCAAAGCGGTAGCCCGGCTCGCCGGTCCCGGTGCCCAGCGGGCAGCCGCCCTGGACCATGAAATCCTTGATAACCCGGTGAAAGCTGAGGCCGTCATAAAACCCGCGTTTGGCCAGGTTGACAAAACTTGCCACGGTGAGCGGCACCTTGTCGGCAAAAAGTGTCAGATTGATGGTGCCTTTGGTTGTGTCCATTTTGGCGATTATGTCATTTTGCTCTGCCATGATTTATTCCTTTTGTTTTATTTGAAATATTATTAGTCTTATTGGTCTCACTGGTTAGGCTGGTCTGATTGGTCCGACTAGTCAGACTAAAAAGACTAGCCGACTAATAAGACTAAATACCCTAAACCGCCTATTATTTCAACTGATGACATTTCAACAGCAGGAGCAGCAGATGGATTTTCCCGAACTCACGGAAGAAGAAGAGATCCGCGATATTTTTTTTGGCATCATCAACCGTTTTATCGGCTTTTATACCAGGGATTCGCAGAAATACTCAAAAAACGATACGGCCAACGAATACCCCTTCGTGCCCATGGACACCCGGCAGCTTTTTGACCAGCTCCGTTTCGCGGCAAAATATCTCAAGGAATATGCGCCGCAGAAAACGCCTTTCACCCTGCTTGATATCGGCTGCGGCATCGGCAATGTCATGCTTTTTGCCGAACAGATGGAATTTGATGTTTTTGGTTTTGAAAAGGATGAATATCCCCTGCAGATCGCCCGCAAGCTCATGGGCAGCGACCGGGCCATTCAGGGTGATCTGTGGCAGTATGACGATTACGTCCGCTTTGACGTCATCTACTACTTCCGGCCCCTGGCCAATGGCGACGACGAAAGGCGCTTTGAAAGGATGATCGAGGACAGGATGCGGACCGGCTCTCTCCTGATCGCCAACCGCAAGATGAGCGAGGATATTTTTGCCGATTCCCGATTTGAAAAGCTGAGTGATAATCTGCCGGTGTGGCGTAAGATCGCAGCTTAGGGACTCGGCAATTCTAAATATACCGGTTGTCGAGGCTCAAAGCACCGTCATTCCCGCAATGCTGTTGAGCGGGAATCCCATGATTTTTGCTGGATGCTCCGATAAAATCATTCGGGCATGACGATAACGTTAAAGGTTTTTTTTGTGATTTCAAAGTACCTTAAGACTGTCAGGTAGGAGCGGGCCATGCCCGCGATCACAGGGATTCCGGGGCACAAAGTCGCGGGCATGGCCCGCTTCTACGGCGAATGAATCGTTTCTATGGTGAGTGTTTTCCGGGTCCCATAGGTCGCAAGGGTCCCGCGACTCAGGCCGAATGCCCGTAGCGCACATCCTGCAGCAGCGTGGCCTCCAGGGTGGCGTCCAGAAACGGCTGCCAGCAGTCCACCTCTGCCATGTGGCCGTCCCGCTGATAGGCCATGTATCGGCAGCCGCCGAAGCAGAGCTGCAGGTAAACACACTCCCGGCATTTTCCCTCTTTCTGCCAATGGTCCAGGTGATACTGCTGCCGGTAATCCTTCATGCCTGACCAGACATCGCCGCAGGCATACTCCTGGTGGCCGATCAGGGCCACGCACTTGTAAAGGCTGCCGTCATAATTGACGACAAAGCTGTTATCCACATCCACCATGCACAGGGATGGGGCAATCTGATCAGTGCTATAACCCCGTTGCAGAATCTCCCCGCGCAGAAATGGGACGGCATCACTCAGCCACTCCTCATTGCAGGTGGCGCAGCCGCCGCAAAAGCCCGTGGAGAATCCGTCGTTTACCTGCATGACCGTTGCAAAGCTCAGGTTGTGGACCCTCTTTGGGGTGAGGCCGTAGTCGGTGAGATAAGCAAAAAGTACGGGAAACCTGTGATAATTGTCCCTGGTGAAGTTGCCGTTGATGGCAAGCTTGATGAGTTCCGCGCACGCCCCCAGATTTTTCAGGATGGTGGCAAATGAGGGGCGGCCCGAGCGATAGGGCCGGAAGAAGTTGTGGACTTCCGGCGGCCCGTCAACGGTGACTTTGGCCCGCTTGAGCCCCATTGGCAGCAGTGAACTTACGTTTTTTGCAGTCAGCAGTGAGCCGTTGGTGACCAGGGTGATTTCAAACTGGGCCCCCCTGGATTCGATAAACGGTTTGAGTGGGCCTGCGATTTTTTTGATCAGCCCCATGGAGAGCAGCGGTTCGCCGCCGAAAAAGTCCAGGGTCAGCCTGGTCATGCCTGGCTGGAACCGCTTTTTGATAAAGGCGATGAGCTGATCAGCCGTGTTGGTCCCCATGAAGCTTCTGCCTTTCTGGCTGCCCTCAAAGCAGTAGCGGCAGCGGAAGTTGCAGTGCAGGTTGACAACAACCGACACGTTCATCGCCGTGCGCAGACGGTTCAACTCTTTCACCAGGTCAAGCGCGTCCTTCTTTTCCTGATTGCGGTCCGGGACCAGCAGCCCGAGTTCCACCAATGCTGCGGCTGATTCGGGATCAATGGTGCCGCTTTCAATGGCCGCCAGATCCTCCGGCGGCACCAGGGCAACCGCGCCGGTGCGGGTGGAGTAGACAAGGCGAAGGGCAGGGTTGTTTGGCCAGGAAAAGATACGGGCGTAATGGGAAAGCTGCATGGAGGAATAAAGGAAGAATGGCAATGAGAAGGGGAGCAGGCGCTCCCCACATTGGTTATTATGCTGAGCTTGCAGGTCCAGGCCCGACTTTACAGCAGGCCATGGAGTTTGCCAGTTGCTCCGGTTTTTTTGCCTTGGTCAGCACGACAATTTTTTGGGTTTTCATCTCATCTCCTCATGTCAGGTTGTTCTTGTCTCCGCTTCCCCTCTCTTTTCGCCATGACCGGGCAAACGGGTTTAAAAATGGAACCGAAGGCCTGCCTCCACCCAGCGGCGGGCGTTGGGATAAGCTGGGTTCCAGTAATCGGCGCCGTTAAAAAGATTATGGGCGCTCATGAACACATCCATGCGCGTAGCCGGGTAGACCTGGAATTTTTTCATGATATTGAAGTCCCAAATCATGGTCCCGTCTTGCGAGCCGGGTTCACTCTTCACTTCATTGAGCCACTGGTAGCGGCTGAAAAGTTCGGCGGTGAAAAGCTCCGGGTTGTCATACAACAGGGTCAGCTTAACGCCATAGATGTCATCGTTGTCCATATAGCCGTAGTAGTCGGTATAGGTATAGTCAATGCCGGCATCCAGTGAGAAATGGTAAAAAGGATCGGTTGCCACCTCCAACTCGTAGCCGTAGTGCCTTACCTTCTCGAGAATATCATATCTCCAGTTGATATAATCAAATAACCATTTATCTTTGAGGTTATGTTCAAAAAGGGAGGCCTTGATCAGCAGGGAGGGCACAACATGGGTCTCAAAACCGACCTGGTAGGAGGTAACTTTTTCCGGATCGAGATTGGTATCTTCCGCATCAACCAGATAAGGTTTTCTGAAGCCTTGGGAGAACAGCGCCCTGAAAAGGGTCTTCTCCGAATATTGCCAGGTCATACCCAGGCTGGGGGAGAGGACGTTGTCAGTGAGGGAAAGATGGTCATAGCGGATGCCGGGCGTAACTGCACAAGGACCGACGGTGAAGGTATCGTTGATATAGACGCCCCAGTTTTCTTCTTTTAAGTCATCGTAAGTAGAATCAGAGCTTTCCGTTTCCACCCGGTCGATTTCCGCGCCCATGACAATGGTGTGGCTGTCGAGCCGTGCGGTCAAGCGGGAGGAGAGTCCCGTTGTCTCAGGTTCATAGTCAAGCGAAAAGGTTGGATATATGAATTTCTGTGTCTTGCGATAGCCGTCAATATGGAGGTCGATGTTATTCGTCAGGGAGGTGTCCAGGGCGGCCGATGCCCAGACATCGCGGTGCTCAATGATGTAGTTTCCCCATTGGTTCCATAGGTCGCCCAGATCGTTCTCCGGGTTGGCCTGGCCGGCAAGCAGGGTCAGGGTGGTGTTGTGGGGCAGGGTGAAATCGATTTTGCCGTAGACGCTTTCGTTATCGTATTCGCGGTTAAGGATGATGCCGTCGGAATTCTGGCTTGTCACGCTGAGGAAATAGCCGGCTGTCCCCAGCTTGCCGTCCACGCTGCCGGAATAGTGCTGGCTGTTTGCTTCTCCGTAAGAGCCGTACAGGGTGCCGTGGGGGCGGCTTGTTTTACCGGTTGCTTTGGTGATGATATTGACCACCCCGCCCAGGGATGAGCCCCAGATGGAAGAGGCCGGGCCCTTGATTACCTCGATACGCTCAATGATCTCCACCGGAATGGTATTGGTCACCGCCATCCCGTCTAGATCCCAATTCCAGCGGATGCCGTCAACCAGCACCAGGACTTGTTCGTAGTCTGAATCCTGGATGTGAACAGAGCTTATGGAAGTGTTAAAATCCCTGCCGTTGAACCCAACGTAGAGGCCGTTTATGCGGTTTAGCACCTCGTCCAGGCTGTGGGCGTTCATCCGCTCGATCTCTTCTGCGGTGATGATGCTGACGTTTTCCGCCACCTGAGAGAGGGGCTTGGCTACGCGGGTGGTTGTTTGCTCGGTGGCGTCCGCGTCAAAGTACATGGACAGGGGATCATTGTTTTCCGCCAGGGGGTCCTCGGCGGCCAGCAGGGGGGAGGAAAAGGTCACTGCCAGCAGGAGGGCGGAAAAAGTTGCGCGAAAAAAGATATTTGTCAGTTTTTTGGTCATTTTGCTCTGCAGGCAATGTTAAATTGAAAAAGATGCGTCTCGCCAATATGAAAAAAACAAACCGATGTTACCATAAGGCGATATGGCAAGTCCATTGATAAGTGATGTGATAATGAGGGAATGGAGTATTAAATGTAGTTATTTATTTTAAGTATTATTGATGTTGCAGGCTGGTAAATGTTCTGTTAATGTGTCAGGGAAAAAAATACCGCATCATAATGAAAAAATCGCTTATCCTCATCATGCTCATACTGCTCGCCGGGGCTCGTACGGGCCTGGCCTATGACATTATGGTGGTGAAAAGTGGCAATGAAAGGCCCATGGATCAGGTGGTCCGGGCCTTCGCGGAAAACTTGTCAATCTCCTGCCCGCCTGCGGGGGCAAGACCGTCGAGCCCTATCGTTTTCATGAAATCGATCTCAGCAAAAACCCCATTAAATCCGCTGTCCAGCAGCAGATACTTGAGGCGCGGTCGGATCTTATTCTGACCCTGGGCCGCAACGCCCTGCTTGCCGTGCGCGACATCCGCGAGATCCCCATCGTCTTTCTGCTGGTGGTTGCCCCGGAGATTATCATCGAAGACCGGGACAATATCACCGGCATTAATCTGGGTATTCCGGCCAGCTTGCAATTTGGTGAATTGGCCCGGCTGCTGCCCCAGGTCAGGCGCATCGGCGTTATCTACAACACGGCGCACAGCGCCATGGATATCCAGCAGGCCCGCCGGGAGAGGCCGGATCTGCAATTTGTCGCTCTAAACGCCCAGAGCACCAGGGAGGTGCCGGCCCTGCTGGAAGAGTTGCACGGCAAGGTGGACCTCATCTGGCTGCTGCTCGATATCACCGTTACCAACCCGCAGGTCCTGGAGAGCTACATTCTTTTTTCCTTCCGGGACAAGGTGCCGGTGCTGGCCTTTTCGGAAAAATATCTAAAAAGCGGGGCGGCCATTGTGGTCACTTTTGACCTGGAGGCCATGGGAGACCAGGCGGCTGTCATGGCTGCCCGCATCCTCCTGGGCACTCCGGTGAGTGCCGTGCTCCCGGCAGATATCGACAGGGTGAAAACCATTATCAATCCCACTGTCGCCAGAAAATTGCAGCTTGAGTTTGCGGAGAAGTGTCTTGATGAAAAGGTTGTTGGTGAATACTGTGTGCCGCGACCGACGAAGTCTCAGTAATCTCTGCTGTTTCTCTGCGTCCCGCTCTCAACCCCTTATTTAGGGTTCTCTGTAGAATAATTCATAGCCATATTTGTAGCGTAGGTCCTGCAGCAGCATGGCCTCCAGGGTGGCGTCCAGGAAGGACTTGCGGCAATCCACCTTGCCCATGTGGCCATCGCGCTGATAGGCCATGAACCGGCAGCCGCCGAAGCAGAGCGGCAGGTACACACAGGCCTGGCATTTCCCCTCTTTCTGCCAGTGTAAGAGATGATGGGTTTGCCGGTATTTTTCATCCACCCCCTGCCAGATATCGCCTATCCGGAACTGCCGGTGGCCCACCCAGGTAACGCATTTGTACAGGCTGCCGTCGTAATGGACGGTAAAGGCGTCATCCACCTCCACGGCGCAGGGCTGGGGCCCCAGTTCCGGCACGGTGTAGCCCCGGCGGTAGACCTCCTCCCGCACATGGAGCGACGCCTCCCGCAGCCAGGGCTCGTTGATGGTGGCGCAGCCGCCATGGTATTCATTGGCGGTGAGCTTGTCGTTTACCTTGAGGACGATGTTGAAGTTGACCAGCTCCACCTTGTCCGGGGTCAGGCCCTGTTCGGACAAATGGTCAAGCAGGGGGCCAAATTGTGTGTACGTTTCATTGGTATAGTTGCCGCCCAGGCGGATTTTGGTGAGTCCACAGACATTCGCTAGGTTGCGGACAATAACCGCAAAACTCTCCCGGCCTGATTTGAAGGGCCGGAAATGGTTGTGATTGTCCGGCAGGCCGTCGAGGGTCACCTTGACCCCGTCCAGGCCCCAGGCGTTGAGTTCCTCCACCACCTGCGCGGTGAGCAGGGAGCCGTTGGACACCAGATCGATCTTGAGTTCGCCCCCTCGCGCCTCGACAATGGGTTTCAATTGCCGGGCAAGCGAAATCAGGCGTTTGCGGTAGAGCAGGGGTTCGCCGCCGTAGATCTGTAGCAGCAGTTTTTTTTTGCCCGGCCCGAAGCGTTGTTTGATAAAGGTGACCAGCTGGTCCGCCGTGGCATCATCCATGGCCTTGCCGCCCTTCTGGCTGCCTTCGAAACAGTAGCGGCAGGCAAAGTTGCACTCCATGCCCAGCACCAGGGCCAGGGTCAGGTTGGGGTTGAGCCGGTTGATGTCATCCATGTAGTGCATCACCTGCCGTTGTTCCGTGTCGGCATCGGCAACCAGAAAGCCAATTTCGCTGAGCTGCTCGATCTCCTCGTCCACGGCCTGGCCCTTCTCCAGGGCGGCAAAATCCTCTTCGGCCAGCAGGATCAAGGCCCCGGTCTTGGTGGCAAAGAGCAGGACCTGGCCGGGGATGGTGCGGTGACGGCATACAACCTGATAGGGGGTTAACTGCATGGCTTGCTCCAGGCAAAAAAATGGAGAGCCGAAGCTCTCCCGAAAAGGTGAACAAACACTTGTATCATTTCGCTGTTGAAGGCACTCCTGAGCAGCATCCCATCGTGTAAGCCACCTCCTGCGCCTTTTTGCCTTTATTAAGGATTTTGATCCTTTTTTTCATGTTTCCCTCCTTTATTTGTGAAAGGTTTATTGAATGACAGCCTTGCAGCTTTGCTCAAGTAACCCACGGAAAGACGGGACGGCACACTAAAATTTGACTACAATGCCCGCCTCCACCCACCTGTCCGGGTTGGGGTATTCAAAGTCATAGTACTGGCTGGCGTTAAAGATATTATGGGTCTTGACATAGACCTCGGCAGGCACGGTAGCTAGGGTGAGATCCTTGCTGAGCAGGGCGTCCCACAGGAAATCGTCATAATGCGGCTTCTCGATTATTACGTCTTCATTCATCCAGTAATAATGACCCGCCAGTTGGGCTCGCCAGCCCTGTTCGTGATTGGTGTAGTCCACTATGACATTGGCGGTATAGGTTTCATCGTTTTCGCGGTCGGTGGCGCCGTCCCCCATGCTGTCCTCGGTGACAAAGGTGAAATTGCTGGTGAGCCTTAGGCCATGAAACTCCACGGTCTGGGCCTCAAGCTCCACCCCGTTCCAGCGGATGGTGCCGGCGTTGGTCCAGGGAGTTGTGGTATGCCAGGCATCGTCCACCTTCAGGTGGAAGAGGGTGCATTTGAGCTGGACATAGGGGATACGGCCCGTTTCCACCCCGGCCTGGTAGGCCCAGATGGTTTCAGGCTTGAGGTCCGGAGAAAGGGCAGAGGCGGACAGATAGGGGGCGGAAAACCCCTTGGCAATCAAAGCGCGCAACAGGATGTCCTCGGCCAGCTGGTAGGTAGCGCCCAGGGAGGGGCTGACGAACTCCTCCGAGTTGCCGTTATAGTCATAGCGCAGGCCAGGCGTCAGGGCGAAGTGGCCCAGGACAAAGGTGGCGTTGGCATAGACACCGCGCCGCTCCTCCCGTTCCGGGTCGGCGGTGTAGTCGGCGGGCCCGCCGAAATAGCTGCCCGGGCTGCTTTCATAGTCCATTTTGCTGCGGCTTGACTCAAAACCGACATTGGCGGTGAAACTCTCCTCCGCCCAGGTGAGACGGCTGGCAAACGCGGTATAGGTGTCATCCCATTGCTGATGATAGAGGAGATCTCCCCTGGCCCCACCCAATCCGGTGCCCAGAGAAAATTTGTCTTGAGCAAAGTCATTTTCAAAGCGCTGGACCGCGAGATGCAGGCCCAGCCGCTCGGTCAGTTCCGTGTCAAAAAACAGGGTGCCCCAGAAGTTGCGGTGATCGACCTCCTCGTAGAGATTGAGACCGGTAATATCCCAGGCATCGCTCCAGTTCAGGGATTTATAGAAAGGGTCGCTGTAGCCGGCGGTGGCGGTGAGGGTGGAGCTATGGGGCAGTTGCACCTCCATCTTGCCGTAGGCCGTATCCCGCTCGGCGTAGCGGTCGACCTTGAGGCCATTGGAGTCGATGTTGGAGCCTGAGAGATAATAACCGAATTTTTCGCCTCCACCCGTCACCTCGGCCGATACATCACGGCTGTCCCTCTCGCCGAAGCTTGCCCTGACGCTGCCGTTTGAGGTGGCGGTTTTGCCCGTATCCTTGGTAATGATATTGACCACCCCGCCTAAAGAAGAGCCCCAGGTGGAGGAGGCCGGCCCCTTGATGATCTCGATGCGCTTGATGATAGTGATCGGAATGAAGTTGGTGATGGCCGCGCCGCTTGAATTGAGGTTGATGCGCACCCCGTCCAGCAGATACAGAGCATGTTGCTTCCGGGTACCCAGAATCCTCGTCTTGCTATCACCGAAAAAATCCCTGCCGGAGAATTCCATAAACATGCCGGCCTGCCGGTCCAGCACCTCGGCCAGGGTATGGGCATGCATGGCATTGATCTCATCCGCGGTGATGATGCTGACGTTTTCCGCCACCTGTGACAGGGGTTTGGGGGCGCGGGTGGTCGTTTCCTCGGTGGCGTCCGCATCAAAGTAGAGAGACAGGGGATCATTGTTTTCTGACAGCGGTTCGTCGGCAGCCAGCAGGGGCTGGGAGGAAAAGGTCACTGTCAGCAGGGCGGAAAAAGTCGTGTGAAAAAAGATAGTCTTCAGCTTTTTGGCCATTTTGCTCTGTGGAAATGCTAAATTGAAAAAGAAGCATCACGTTGTCATGAAAAAACAAGGTGATGTTACCATACGGCGACATGGTATGTCCATTGATAAATGAGGTAATAACAAGGCAATGGCAGATAAATAATGGTTGTTTTTTCGTATTGATGTTGCAGGCTGGGAAATGTTCTGCTAGTGTGTCAGGTAAAAAAATACCACATCATATGAAACAATCACTTATCATCATCATGCTCGTGCTGCTGGCCGGGGCTCGTACGGCCTCAGGCTATGAGATCGTGGTGGTGAAAAGCGGCAATGAAACACCCATGGAGCAGGTAGTCCGGTCGTTCGCGGAAAAATTTGTCAATCTCCTGCCCGCCCATGGGGTCAAATCCATCGAACCCCATCGTTTTCAAGAAATCGATCTCAGTGAAAACCCGATTAAATCCGCTGTCCAGCAGCAGATACTTGAGGCGCGGCCGGATCTTATTCTGACCCTGGGCCGCAACGCCCTGCTTGCCGTGCGCGACATCAGCGAGATCCCCATCGTCTTTCTGCTGGTGGTTGCTCCGGAGATTATCATCGAAGACCGGGACAATATCACCGGCGTCAATCTGGACATTCCGGCCACGCTGCAGTTTTGCGAATTAACCCGGCTGCTGCCCCAGGTCCGGCGCATCGGCGTCATCTACAACACGGCGCACAGTGCCATGGATATCCAGCAGGCCCGCCGGGGGAGGCCTGATCTGCAATTTGTCGCCCTACACGCCCAGAGCACCAGGGAGGTGCCGTCTCTGCTGGAAGAGTTGCACGACAAGGTGGACCTCATCTGGCTACTGCCCGATCTCATTGTTACCAACCCGCAGATCCTGGAGAGCTATTTTCTTTTTTCCTTCAAAAACAAGGTGCCGGTGCTGGCCTTTTCGCAAAAATATCTGAAAAGCGGGGCCGCCATTGTCGTCACCTTTGATCTGGAGGCCATGGGAGAGCAGGCGGCTGTCATGGCTGCCCGCATCCTGCGGGGCACACCGGTGAGCTCCGTGCCTCCCACGGACATCTCCAGGGTGAAGACCATTGTCAATCCCACTGTTGTCAGAAAATTGCAGCTTGATATTACTGTAGAAGAGCCATGATGAGAAAACGGTATTTCTTTATGCCTGACTAGATGTCGCCTCGGACGCATTCCTGGTGGCCGGGTCATGACCACTCATTGATAATAAGTTCCGCCATAATGGGCGACGAAGCTGTTGTCCACAGCCGCCATGCACAGGGAGGGAGAAATCTCATCAGAGCGACAGCCCCGTTGCGCTCTCTCCCGGTGGAGAAAAGGGGCGGCCTCGATCAGCCACTTTTCATTTTTAAGTCAATGTCATTAACTTAAGCCTTTTCGCCGGTTGCCTGAGCCCAGGTTCGTCATTCCGGCGAAGGCCGGAATCCAGGTAGTTACGACAATTCTGGACCCCGGCCTTCGCCGGGGTGACGACGAGTGTAGTCAGTTTTTCT
>JAHILF010000052.1 GCA_018897105.1 Pseudomonadota bacterium | reverse complement strand
GTTTTCAAAAAAATGAGCCATGTTTCCTTCCTTTTTAAAATAGAGTTGCTCAAGTGGAACAATATGGCTGAATTTAACACTAACATATTGAAATTACAAGTATTTATTGAGGAAAATTCCTTAAGTTAATGACATTGAATTGCATAACATGAAAATCACAGGCGGCCGGTGTTTTGCGTCCTGTGCATTTTTGGTTCGGCAAAGCCGTTTTTTTCAATTCTGTCAAGAATGATGACCTGACCCCGCTGTTTTTCTTTACACCAAGATTCTCATACCGGTTTTAAATGTTTCTGTGAACCGATCAAGACCATGGGAACCTCCGTTGACTAGTTTTCGAGCCGTTTTCATGTCGTTACCGAGGATCGCATATTTCGCAAGATTCCGTTTATCCTTTATAAACTCAGCGAGGATCAGGGCCGCCACCCTCTGATCATTAGCAAGGTCTGGCTCTTCTATAAGCCTGGACCCTAATCCTAAGCGTTCACCATACCGTTGATAATTGGCACGACCGGTAAGTTGGATAAAGCCACGCCCACGGTAGCGCTCGCCATCGGGACGACCTTGATTGCCCAGGCTGACCATATTGTCGTATCTGTTAAATGGATGAGCACCAGGATCTGTATTGTATTTGGACTGCTTTTCAGAAATCGGCTCGAAGCCCTCAGTTTCAGCTCGGATAGTGCCAAAGACCATGAGCACAAGATCACGGTCGTCCATAGCCGCTTGCTTCAAGGCTTTCAATACCTCAGGCAGGTAGGTCTCGATATTAAGGCGGGGAGTAAAGCGAGAAAACATCTGGGCCACAATATCGACAGTAATGTTATCAATCACGGGTACGGGAATTTTTGTTGTATCCGGTTGATTCATGCCGACTGCTTCTTGCGTTTCCTCGTCAGCCTGCCCAGTAGAGGGCATACCCTTACTGTCCTGATAAGCGAGGACCGCGCGCTCAGTTCCCTGGCCAAATTCGCCATCAATGGGTTTGGCATCTATATTGGCAAGGCAAAGTAGAGCCTGAAGACGAGCGACTTCCTCACCTTTACTGCCTCGACCAAGTATTGCCATTTTACCGTCCTCCTTTACTCTTTATGGAAAAGCTGACCATATTTAGGAGATTCCTTTTCACTCATGACTCGGCCTGTCCGGTTTTAAAAGGTTTTTCCAAATTTTGAATCAACGTCTTGGTTTGCTCGGCGCCTACACCCCAAGCGAACAATGTTAGATATTCCTTCCAGGAACCCTGCAACGCGTTGATAAAAGCATCGGATTGAAAGCCCGCTACAAGGGCGAGCGCCAAAGCAATGGCCACGCCCAAGAGTTCCGGCGTATTGGTCGGCCACAAATTTTTATAGCGCTTGGTCAGCAACGTCGTAAACGACACGTGATCGCTTTCGTCATTTTTTACGGAGAATTTATCATTACCCCAGTAAATATCCACAAAGACTTTGACTTTTTTATTTTCATCAATTTGCGGAATAAATTGTGTCACCACGGGACATCGGGTAACCGGCGTTAAAGGTTTTTGTTTTTCCCCGCCGTACTCGATACGCCATTCATACTGAACTCCGTGTTTAAACAAAAAGGTATCAGCCTTTGGGTTGGCACATTCGACCTTGAAGTCTGTTAAGGCATATTGTTCAACTGGTCCGATACTTGCTGGATTGGTAATACGCAGAGTGCCCGGCTCTTTTAGCAGCTCCCAGATCTCGTCGTCGAACTCTTTGAGAATGACTCCCAGCGCCATATCATCATGAAATTTTTTCACCAATGTTCGGCAACGGTCAGGATACGACCGCTGCTCCCACAGCAGTTTCAAACGAATGTAGTTATCTTCCATCGCCAGGATTTCAATCATGGAATCTGGTGGTGTTTTTTTCGGGCTTAGCTTTTCCACCAGTTCCCGGGCAGTTTCCCTACCGCTCAATGATAATCTTAGACAGCATTGATGGATTTGAGTCACCAAACCGATCAACTGCTGATTGGTAACGGATGTATCGTCCAGAAGGGCCGTGATTGGTTGCATTGCCTCGGTCAGCGCTGGAATACCCTTCTCTTTAAAGACATGGCACGCCGCCAACGAAGAAATCGCCGCATCGTTAATCGCTTGATTGTGATTGATCTGTTTTATGGCGTTTAGATTTTCTACGATCTTATCCAGGTCCAATTGATCGAACTCGAAATGGTGCAAATCGATCTGCATCAACAACCAGTTGATATCCTTGAGCAACGAGGCCCAATATTCAGTCTTCAAAGAATCTTCTCGATACCACTTTTCCATTCTATCGATTTTGGCGATCAATTCTGTCGGTATGTCTTCGCTCTTATACAACCGACTTAATTGGTCAACGATTTCGCGAAGGCCTTTGCGGGCACGCCAAATGATCCGGTTATCCATACCACTGGTGCCGCAAACATCTGAAGGCGCCGCCCCCCAGTAAATTGCATGTTTATTCAGTTTTTTATATATTTCCAAACGTTTATCCACCTCTTTGATTTCATCGCTGATCAACTGCGGTGTTGTTACCATACGAGAAAAGAATGTTATGAGATGTTTCAAATGGACTTTTTCATTAAGAGCCTTGTCAGCCAACGCCACGCGAACAAATGCACGTACGATGGGTAAAGCCCCCCAACGATCGTCCTTTAACCAAGACTCATTTTTAATGTCCGCGACGCGCTTTTTCAGATTACGGCGGTTTATCAGGGTAACTATGCCCTTGGTAATGATATATGACATCATAACCGACAAAACCAAGACAGCGACCGCCCAGATCCAGTGATTTCGAACCACGAAGGTAATCTTCGCTTCCGCCCCTTTATCGACACCCACGTTCAAGGCTCCCACCACCAGCGAGACATCATGCTTGCCGGCCGGGAGGTTGCGATGGGGTTTCACAATGATCTCCTTGATTTCACCGGGCGCCAACGAAGGCGTTTGTATGGCCTGATTTTTGTCAGCATCCTCCGGCCAAAGCGACACTCCATTTAACTTCACATCCAAATCCGTGCGTGGATTAAAGTTTTCCATTGGGGCCGTGGCATTGGTTACGAAGATGCCGCGAATGGTCTTGTTCGATGCCGCCCTGATGGCAAGTACGGCTTTATTGTCTGTGGCAATCGTTGGTTGAATAGGCGAAAAGGATGTTTCCGCAACCCAAGGCAGCCGCTTGAAAACCAAAGGTCTGTCGATAAATTGTCTGCCATTGATCATCATACGCAGCGCGCCTCTATATTCCGTGTCGTATTGAAACTCTTCGGCATCGATCTCCAGCCAGACAGTGGGATTATCGGCACTGAAGTTAACCGTCAGTGAATCGACGGCCTTGGTTTTCGCGCTCAAGAACCGTGGCGGTAAATCATGTGCCCCGGAAGAAAAAGACGTTAATTGAAACGTTGCAGCATTACCGAACGCCAGATAATTGCTCATGTCCAATTCCAATTTGTAGCGGCCGGTCGCCGGAATGGACAAGGTTCCGCTGTACTTGAGCGCGGGGCCGAAAGCCCCGATAGCCACAGGCAGACTTACTGAGTTTTTTTCGTCGTCATAGCTGGCATTGATATATCCCCACATCATCGGAATTTCCGCAACAGTGTCCGCTTGATTTCCAGCAACATTGGTTACCTGGAGAATGACGGGCTCACCGAATTCAACTTGTGGAGTTTCGCTGACTTCCGTAATGGTTCTGCTTTTGAATACAACATCAACCGACGCATCATCTCTGGTCCAGAATGAGCGCAATGACAATTTCACGGGTCCCTTCATCGCATTGTTTTCGGGCGCTAAGATCAACGTGGCAGTGTTATTTGGACCCAGTACCAGTTGAAAAGCATCTTCCGGAGGGGCCATCCGCCTCACTTTGATGGTTTGCGCAGAAGTAGAAGCGGAAATGCACCACCAACATGCCATAACCACAGAAACGGCTAAAATGAATTTGCCTTTACGAACGATATATCGGCCCATGGTCTTTCCCCCAAGGTTTATGGGTGATGCATGATGTATTGTATGTTCGATAGAAGGAAATGGGTGACTTCCAATTAAGATCTTACTGCTGGAAAATTATGCAAAAAAAAGCAGAGTTTGCCCCTCAAATTAGGCAACCCGGCTTGCTTGAAAGCCCCGTGGCTTTCCGTCCTCACCTCTCGATGAGTTTGGCTTTGTCTGAATATAATCCTAACAAATTATTAAAATAGAATATTTGATATGTAAAGATGGTATATTGTCGCACCTAATGTCAGTTACTGTTAGCGAAAGATTCACCTTGCCAATCTAATGTTTTGAGAAGAATTAGGGATTGAAGATTATTCCTGAATACGTTGAAAAAAATTGTCAGGTATTACCAGAACTTAAAATTTCAATTTGTCAGATCATGTCTTATACACAGCGACATAAGTCCGATCCATCCCATCAGCCTTTGTCACTCGCTGCGGTGCCTGCTCACAGCGCTACCAAGCTGCTCAGCCAACTCCTCGCTCGTTTTGTGACTGAACTGGGCGCCTCGAACTTATGTCGCCTTGTATAGTTTTTACATAATAATTACAGAATCTGTGCCCACAGTGGCAGGGTGATAAAGGAGAGAAAAATCCCCACACCCACCAGGGCGGCAGTGAGTTTGGGGGAAAGACCTGCCATGATGGCCATGGCCCCGGCCGACACCATGGGAGGCATGCCCGCTTCAAAGACCGATACCTGGGCGGCCAAATTGTCAAAGGCAAAGATGCGGCAGACCAGAAAGGCAACACAGGGGGCCAGGGCCAGTTTGACAAACAGCCCGGCAGCCATGGGTTTCAGCACCTCCGGACTCAAACGCAGGGTAAACTGAAAGCCCACCGCGATCATGACCACAGGCACCAGGGTGGCAGCCAGGGTATGCAGCAGCACGGACACCGGGGCAGGCAAAGGGACGGAACGGCAGACAAAGGCCACCAGCAGACAGATAAAGGGCGGGAAGATGACGATTTTTCTGATCACCGAACGAAAGGTCGGTTTCCCTTCCGCCTTGCCATACACAGCCAGTACGGCCGAGCCATAGGTTGCCAAGGCCAGAAATGAGCCGAGCTGGTCGTAGAGAACGGCATAGGGAATACCCTGCTCGCCGAAAAAGGCCCGCACCATGGGTATCCCCAGAAAAGAGGTGTTGCCCAGAGGCACCAGCAGAAGCAGCACCCCCTTGGTATCATTTTGCCATCCGCATACCTTCGCCACCGTCCAGATGAACCCGGCTGAAACAACCAGCATGAACCACGGCATCAGGGCCGGCGCCAGCAGTTCACGCGAAAAAACCAGCTCCGGCACTTTATTGAGCACAAGGGCCGGCAGGGAGACATAAATGACAAAGAGATTAAGAACCTGGGCAGTATTTTGCGGAAACTGCGGCAGACGTCGCAAACCCATGCCGATGAGCAGAAATGATATGATCAGTACAAAATTTTCCATGGCGGCTCACTATAACAAATCAAAAAAATTGGCCAGCTAAAAAATTATCTTCATGGCTGTTATCCGGCTGCAGCAAGACTGTAACATATCGGTTGACAATCACCGGACAAAATCTCAGAATGGAAGGAACTGATGAGAGCAGCAGAAAAATGACCATTTTCATCCCCATGAAAGTGGCACGCATAAATGATGAAAAAGACCCGCAAAATGAGATACTTTCAGGGTCTTTTTAACATTATGGCACAATGCCGGCAATTCACCCGGCTTGGGATAAAATTCACACTCACTCATTGCGGTTACAGGAAAGCATAAATGAAGAAATATATGGCTGTTATCTTCCTGGTGGTTTCTTCTTTTTTTCTGATGTCAGGGCAGGCCTTCAGTTCTCCGGTGCTCTGGGCCCATGATGCGGCCGGCCAGCTCGGCACGATTGATCTTGCCGACAGCTCTGTTGATATCATCGGCACCATGGGAGCGGTCATGACCGATATCGCTTATGATGCGGACGGCAACCTGTGGGGCATCACCCCGACTGATCTGTACCGGATAGATCCCCATACTGCGACGACAACCCTTATCGGCGCCCACAACATTCCCCAAGGCAATGCCCTGGTATTCGGCTCAGACGGATTACTCTATGCTGCAGGCGGCACCACGGCAAAACTCTTCATCCTCGATCCGGCAACAGGCATTGGAACCGGCATCGGCACCACCGGCTTTTTTTCCGCCGGCGATCTGGCCTTCTATCACAACAATCTCTATCTCTCTTCCACCCATAACGAACTGATCCGTATCGACTTAAACAATAATGCTGCCGGCACCAAAATCGGCGATTTCGGGTTCTACAACGTCTACGGCCTGGCAACGGCAGACAACGACACCCTGTACGGCATCTCCGCAACCAAGATCTTCGCGGTGGACATTACCACCGGGCAAGGCACCCTGATTCTGGATTATAAGAGCAACGCCCTGGGCTCCTCGTATGGTTCAAGTTTCATTACCGAGGCCACCCCGCAACCTGCTGTTCCCCTCCCGCCCTCTATCCTGCTGCTCGGCAGCGCCCTGCCCGGCCTGCTTCTTTTCAGGAAACGGCAACCAGCCCCCTGCACAACTGACATGGGATGACGCGGCCATCGCGCCTGCTTCAGGCACGTCCCGTCATCCTGATCTTGCTTGTCCCCCTGTTTCTTTTGTGCCATAATGGGACTTTATCAAACCATTAACCTACTCAAATCACAGGGAGAAAGCCCATATGAAAGCGGTCTGCCTCCTGGGAAGCCCCAGAACAAAAGGCAACAGCGCCACCCTTGCCAATCACTTCATGCAGGCAATGCAACAGGCCGGAGTGGAAACCAAATCCTTTGCCTTAAACAATCTTACCTACCGCGGCTGTCAGGCCTGTTACCTGTGCAAGACCAAAGCGGACCACTGCGTCCTGGAAGATGATCTCAACCCGGTGCTCGAAGCGGTTATGCAAACGGACATCCTGGTCATGGCAACACCTGTCTACTTCGGCAATGTGTCAAGCCAGCTCAAGACCTTTTTTGACCGGACTTTCTCCTTTCTTGTCCCGGACTACCATGTAGCTTCTTACAAAAGCAGGTTAGCGCCCGGCAAGAAATCCGTTTTTATCATGTGCCAGGGAAATCCCGACGAAAACCGCTTCACCGATGTTTTCCCCAATCTTGAATTTTTCCTGCAGTGGTTCGGTTTTGCCGAAAACCATTTGATCAGGGCCTGCGGTGTGCGCGATCAAGGCGAGGTCAGAGGCCATGATGCTTTCTTCAGACAGATCGAGGATGTGGCACGGCAAGTTTTGCAAAGATAAACGAGCATTGATTGATGATAACTGACAAAGACAACCCAAAAAAAATACTCCGCCTCCTTATTATTGCGGCAATATCTCTCCTGCCTGCCGCCCTTGATGCCGGCGATTCCCCGGAAAGTATTGTGGTGGGGAATTTTTCCCAGGCACAGGATCTAAGCAGTCTTCCCGAGGGCTGGCAACCGCTGACTTTCAAGGACATTGCCTCCCATACCACCTACCGCCTTGTGCAGGACCACGGCACCACGGTGGTTGAAGCAGTCAGCCATGCCTCTTCTTCTGGGCTCACCAGAAAATTTCCCATCAATCCCCTTGCCTATCCTATTATTTCCTGGAAATGGAAGGTGGCTAATACTTATGAAAAGGGGGACGTCACCAAAAAGGCAGGTGATGATTACCCGGCGCGGATCTATATCACCTTTGCCTATGATGCCGATAAAGTCGACTTATGGGAACGGCTCAAGTTCAGTACCATCAAACTGCTGTACGGCGAATATCCGCCGATCAGCGCCATCAATTATATCTGGGCAAGCAAGGCGCCGCAGGGACTGATCACGCCCAATCCCTTTACCGACCGGGTCAAGATGATCGTCATTGAGAGCGGGTCAGATAAGCTGCACCATTGGGTTGCCGAAAAAAGAGACATTGTCGCTGATTACCGGCAGGCCTTTGGTGAGGATCCCCCCACCATATCCGGCATTGCCATCATGACCGACTCCGACAATACCGGGGAGAACGCAACGGCCTGGTACGGTGATATCACCTTTTCAAGCAAACAGTAAGGTACCGCACACAGCTTCGGCAATTCCAGGAAAGGCGGCCGCATTTACCTGACCCTGCTTTTAAACTACCCCTCCCCGGTTAAAACCTTCCCGATGGTTTCCGCCAGCTTTTCAAGCACAAACGGTTTATGGAGAAAGGCTTCGGGATGCGCTTCGCCCTGCCTGATCATTACCTGTTCCTCGGCATAACCGCTGGTAAGAATGACTTTGACCTGGGCATTGGTCTGCTTCAACTCCTGCAGAGAGGTGACACCATCCTTTCTGGGCATGGAGAAATCAAGGATGACCAGATCAATGATCTCCTGATTTCTTTG
>JAHILF010000051.1 GCA_018897105.1 Pseudomonadota bacterium | reverse complement strand
TGGGTCAGATTTGGTTGCGCCGATTGAGCAAAACCGCAGGCGTAGCAGTGCTCCGGCGAGGATTTTGCGATTGAGGCACGGCCAAAGATGGCCTGAAGACGGGATGCGTTATGGTATTTTGGCATTTTCCGAGTCCCTTAGTCTTTATAACAGCTGATTAATTTAGAGGAAGAAACGAAAAAGAAGGCCGGCGGGATCTGCCTGGCCTCCATATATGGTGGTGCGCTCAATATCTTGAGGCCTGGCCCCGGGGACTCCATGATGGGCATCACTTCCACGGCATTGATACCCGGATTTTGCAGATAAGGACCTGTAGGAAAATAAGATGACCAATATTGCGCTCAGATTTGGTTGCAGCGATTGAGTAAAACCGCAGGCGTAGCAGGGCTACGTCGAGGATTTTGCGATTGAGTTGCGACCAAAGATGGCCCGAAGATGAGATGCAAGATGATCATTTTATTTTTTTTACAGGCCCTGAAGATCGTGATTAGGCAAGTCGCAGCAGGATCAACGACGCCCGGGCATCGCCCCTGCTCAGGTCGGGCACGATCCGCAATTCCAACACCGTCACCCCATGGAGGTTGACGACGTAGTCTTCGACCTCGCGGGTCGTGGCTGGCGGGCTGAACGTATACTGTTGGCGCAGGATCTCCCGGTAAGATCGCCCCCCGTCCCCGGACCATCGCAGCACAAACTCATGGGTACGCTCCCGGCTCTCTTCCTCAAATACGAGTTGAATTTGCCTGAGTGCCTGCGGTTCGTCAAACAGCAGGCGGATAGTCTGCTCCCCGGTTTCGCCGGCCAGCCAGCCCGGCCCTGCGCCGGCTGTCAGCGCCGACTCGACGGGATGACCTGCTTCCTCGGACGTAATCTCGACCTGTGCGAGACGTTCCAGGTCGAGCCAGTCCTGATCGGTGGCTGAGGGCGCCTTTGAACTTTGCTTGATAATCCGTTTGCGCATCATACTCTTAACTCCCCATTTTCATAAAAGAAATCGTCCGGAAGGAGTCCGGGCATTCATAGGTGCGGATGGGACTTCTTGTGACGCCATCATAGATAGTCAGCGCCGCGCCACTCGACAGCGCCGAACCGGGCCTTGCCAAGCAAAGTGTAAACAATGCTGACGGTGCCGATCGACTGGTGGCTGTCTGCTCGATCGGGATACTGCGCATCCCGGTCAGACGTGATGTATTTGAGCCCAATGGCGTGACGGCCATAAATACGAAGGGTGAATCCCATGTCCAGACGCTCGATGTCCTCCCTCCCCCCGGGGTCATCGCCACCCATGCCGGTTAAATAATACCCGCGTCCCGTCAAGTCGAACATGGCTCTGTCGCCAAGGATGAGACGGAGCCCGAGGAGGCCCTGCGGGGCGACGCCGTAGTGGTAGTCGCGTTCACCAATCTGAGTGACATTTCCGGCGGCGGCGTAACCGACACCCCCGAGAACCGAACCCTGAAGCGCTACCCCGCGGGAAAGCCACCATTGATAGGTAGTGCCGAGAGAGAGAGAGGTACTGGAAACGCGGAATATGTGCGGCGATATATAGTCATAGCCGCCATAGAGGCCCCATATCCCGCGATAGGAATCGCCGGCCTTGTAGTCCTTGCCGATAAGGAGGCCGCGGATCATGATGTCGTCAAAAGGGTTATCCGCGTTGCCGAGGGTGGTAAATTCAAAATGGAAGTAATCGAAAGGACGCGTGTAGCTATAGCCAGGCTTTCCGGGGAGCCCGTAGGCCATGGTGAAGGCAGCGGTTGCCTCGCGTGAGGTGAAGCTGCTGAAGACGCTCTCGTCGTTGCTCACGTCCGAATTTAGACTTGCGCCGAGTTGCAGACGAGAGAAGGTAGCCGGATTATGGCTCGGAAATACGGGCTTGAACCGGTTACCAAAGGAAAGGCGATTGATACCCGTGGGTGGCGAAATCATCGTCGCGCCCAGCTCTTGCCAGAACCCTGGTTTACCGCCATCGCCCTCAAGCACCAGGCTGGCCATCCGGAAGAGCACCTCCCCGAAAAAGCTCCCGCCAATGCCGCTGGCGAACTGGTCATTGATGGAGGGGTCCGTGGTCTCCCCGCCCGTTTCCCAGAGAAAGCTGCCCACATTGGTGTAGAGGAGCGACTCCCAATAGTTGAGGCCCGCCGATCGTGCGAACCCTTGGTACATGGACCCCTGATACGGATGCGCGAACTGATTTATGTTAAAGGCGTCCGTGTCGACCCCCCAGGGTCCGTCAACGAGGTGGTTCCCAAAGGTTGACAGGTTCGTGTCGTAAACTTTTTCCCCATTCTCCTCAAGGTCTGGGTACCCAATCAGCCGGTTATACCCGTTGAGGAGAATAAGAAAGGTGGGAATTTCCAGGGCCGGGATGAGGTAACTCTTGCCGGCGCCCGTTTCCCAAGACATGGCCGATGTCGGCGCCTCGGGATCGTACTCCAGCCACTCTTCCCCGCCCAGGGTGAGATTGACGGTTTGGATCGGGATCGTGTCGGAAAGCTCAATCAAATCCGGGGCCGTCGCCTTGGCATATCCATATCCAAGTTTTGAAGCTTCGAGACTGTAATTACCCAGGGCTGGAACAGCAACTGCATAGTTCCCCAACTCATCAGTAACCCCGGTTGCCGCCACCTTACCGGTAGTTACATCTTTTACCGTGATGATTGCCCATTGAATTCCCTGGTTGCTTAAGTGATCCTTAACAGAACCAGATATTTCACCCCCCTGGGCAAAGGCCAAGCTCGTTATAGCGATTACTGAACCCACGTGAAGCGCCACAAAAATCGCCTTGAATATCGAGCTCCTCGTTATTGTCATAATGATCTCCTTTCCATAGCAGCACTGTGCTCGCCACGACGCGCAGCCCGGTTGCACCTGGCGCGATGATACAGAGCTTGCTGTGCGGCCGACACATGGGACTTCTCGCCTTGCCAAATTTCTAAGGCTGGTTGGCTGAATGGCGCGGGGATTTCCGTTGGTAACAGATTGTACATGGGATGGCTGACACGGATTGGTTTGCTCATGGCTTATCCTTTATTTTTCCTGCGTAGGCGTTCCTTCGCTCCTGGCCCGGTCGTTTTCACGGGCATAACCGCTGATTCCCATCATCAATCGCAGCAAACCGTAACAGAGCCAACTTATGAAGCGTAAACCGGCTGGCTGCTGTTTCCATTTATCCGTCAAGATCCGCTGGCCATCCGTTTCCACGGTCTTTTTCAGGCTTTGCGCCAGAGTCGCGCCAAATGCTTCGTCATCCACGACCACATTCGCTTCACGGGAAAGAAGCAGGCTGAACGGATCGATATTCGAAGACCCCACCGTTGCCCAATGCCCATCGATCACCGCCACTTTGGCGTGGAGGAAGCCCTTGGGGTATTCGTAAATCTCAACTCCCGCATCCAGAAGATTGCCGTAAAGCGCCCGCGAGGCTAAATGTTCGAGAAGATATTCCACCTTCCCCTGCAGCAGCAAAACCACCCGTACCCCGCGCCTGGCCGCATTGATCAGCGCATGACGGAAATCATGCCCCGGTAAAAAATAGGCATTGGCAAGAATGATTTCGGATTCCGCCTGCTTGATCGCCCGCAGGTACGCCGCTTCAATATCCCGGCGATGGTGGAAATTGTCTCTCAGCAAAAATGCCGCGCTCATGGCCCCCCCGGTGAAGGTCGAACGCGGAAGTGACCCGGTGCGGACCATCCCTTTGCGAAAAGAACTCCATGCCACCATTGACCACAAGCGCTGGGCGGAAAGGCGGATCGCATCAACCAGCGGCCCTTCCACGGCGACTGCATAGTCATAGCGGGAAGCCATGCCGGCCGTTGCCTCCCTGTCATCAATAATGTTGATTCCGCCTACAAAGGCGATCTCCCGGTCCACCACCACGATTTTCCGGTGCATTCGGCGCAGGCGCTTGCGCCGAAACGTCCAGGGGGATATTCTGGGCCGGAAGATGAGCGTCTTCACCCCGGCCATGCGCAGCCGATCCAGCATACTCCGGGGCAGGTCCTTGGAGCCGTAGCCGTCAATCAGCACATAGACCTTTACGCCGCGCCGGGCCGCCCGAATCAGCGCGTCCGCTATCCGCTGTCCGGTGGCGTCATTTTCGTAAATATACGTTGCCAGATAAATTTCATGCCTTGCCCGGTCGAACGCCGTTTCGATTGCGGGAAAATAGGCTGCTCCGTTATGCAACAGGGTGACCTGATTGCCCAGAACAAAGTCGGACCTACTCGTGGATAAAACCTTTTGATACAAACCTCGCAGATGGAGTTTCCCGTGGGACATAATAATGATCTCCGGGCTCAAATATCTTCGTTGTAGCGAAAAATGTCCCTTCCCTTTTCGTGGTAAGCCGTTGTAACAAAATAATGTCCTCATCCGGCTGGTAAAACGGCATAAGATTTTTTATTCTATGTGTGCTTTGGCCGTTTGGAGAGCAAGATCTTTATCCTTGGTAAACAGCCGCCACTTCATTTCCGCTGAATGAATACCTGCTTTCTTGTCTTGCCCTTTACAGTAATACCAGTGGCCAAAGCGTTCGACCTTGGAAAAGGGATGATTCTCATTACAGAGAAAACCGCAGGGATTAATCTCTTTGAAATAAATGGTTTCATCCGGGACCTCATCATAAGACATATCTGTAGGCAATATGATTTGAGATACATCCACCTTCTCCGCTTCCTTTTTATCCAGCCAGTCTGAAAGTCTCATTTGATTTTTTCTCCTTCAGAAATTTAACGATTAAATGAGTGAGCCGACGGGAATGCCTGCCCTTTCAGCTTTTCCACATCGAGATTGCGCAGGTACTCAACAAGGTTTTGCCACACTCCATGGAAGCCGAACCCGCCCTGGGTCATTTCCGCGATGGCTTCGTCCTTTGTCCAGCCCTGGATGACGATGCGGTAGACGCCGAAAAGCATACCGCTGCGATCCGCGCCGTGGTGACAGTGGACAAAGAACGGTGCGCGATTCCGGTCTGCGACGAGTTGCAGGAAGCGGACGACGTCTTCATCCTCCACGTGCCAGGCGTTCATCGGAATCTCCTCGTAGGCGAGGCCCGTGCCGGCCATCTTGTCCCGGTCATTGTAAAAGTAACGGAGGTTGATGACCGTCTTTACGCCCATTGCCTGGAGCCGGCGGAACCCTTCCGCCGTCGGCTGCGCGCCCCGATAGAGGTCGTCCGAAACGCGATGGAGATTCGGCAGGCCTGGTTTCCCGATTGGAACTGCCCAGACATGAAAAGACGACTCCAGCGTGACATCGGGCTGAAAAACTTGCCCTTGTTGAGATGCGTATGATTGACATCCTGGCAAAAGCAGGGCGGCAAGGCAAATGAGCACGACGGACGCCGGGCTGAAGCACCATTTCATTTCCTGATTTCCCCTCATTGCCTGCCTATCGCCTCAGCTCATTAAGCCGTTGTAAAAAAATAACATGGCCGGAGGAATGCGTGGAACGGCATAAGGAGCCGTAACGAAATTGAAAAAATGGCCATGTTATTTCGTAACGGCTCCTAAACAGAATGATTTTTGCCAAAACCGCGAAAAAAATTCAGCCCCCGCAGGCTGAAAGAAAAATTCAATCTGTCTCCCGGCCTTACTATGCTCCTCCTGCTGTTTGCCTGTCAGGTACCGGTCTCCGTAGATCCCGGAGCCATTGCTCGGCAGCGTCATAGTCATGAAACGGCTTGACGAGGCATACCTCCTCGAGCAGGATCTCCAGCATGCGTATCATCCCAAAGTCAAATTCACTGGAGACCACCACCGCCGTGGGGCCGAGCACGGATCTGCGGCCGAAGTTGGTGAGCAGCGAAACGATTTCACGGGCCTGGGCTGAAGACCAGGTCGGCGTCGCAGTGCGAGCGTCGATTAACTCGCGGTAGCTCAGGCCGCCGGCAAGGCGCTCGGCAAGCAGATGGGTCCGGACTTCCTCCCACCCGATTGAACCAGAGGCGATCGGCACCATGTAGCCCTGATCGTGGTCAATGGAGCAGGTAAAGGTCATGGAATTCTCCTCATTCATGAGTGACCCTGCGCGGCCTCAATTATATCGGGCCGAGCAGCAGCAGGATGATCAGGGTCAGCAGGATCAACCCGCCGCTCGGGTAGTAACCCCACCCTCGGCTGTGAGGCCAGGCGGGTAACGTACCCACCAGCAGCACAATCACGACAATGATCAAAATCCTGCCGATCATAACGCTCCTCCTTTGTATTGCCCTGGCTCCCTTGTATTGCCCTGGCTCCCTGCCAAGTGGTTCTGAGGTTATTTCATAACGGCTCCTAATCGGCCTTGGACTCTTCGATTGATATGTTGTTGGCCACGCCTTTCACGCCGTAAACATCCTGCACGTATTTGGTGACCAGATCCTTTTCAGCCGCGTTTTTTGCCTTGCCCTCCAACGTTACCATGCCATTGTTCGTTTCGACATTGGTGTGGAGTGCGCTGGTAGAGCGATGATACATTAACGTCATCTTGACCAGGGCGGTGATGGATGCGTCATCGATTGATTCGATCACGTCACTCATTTTTTCACCCATGGTTTTTTCGTCCGGAGTGCCGGGGGTCGGTGAGGCGGTCATCTCATTCTGTACGCCTTTCACGCCTTCGACATCCTTGACGTATTGAGTCGTCAGGTCTATCTGGGCCGGACTGGCGGCTTCACCGCGCAAGGTGACAACCCCATCCTTGACTTGCACGTCAGTCTTGCTGGTGCTCAGGTTACGGTGAAACAACAGAGAGGTTTTCACTTTCATGCTGATCCACGCATCTAAATTCTCGGCAACGGGTTCACCTTTGATTTCCAGCCGGTTTTCCACGCTTTTGACTCCGGGCAGGTTTGCCACGGTCTCCTGGGCCAGAGATTTATGGGGCTCTTCGGCGACTGTCCCTGTCAAGATGACGACACCATCCCTGGACACGACTTGAATGGCATCGTCCTTGAGGTATGTCTTGAAAACATACGAATTTCTGGCCGCTGATTCGATACCCTCATCCGTTGCAGTCGCGGACGCGAAAACAGGGCCGCCGGCCACCAGCAGAGCAATGGCAATTACCATCAAAGCCAAACGATGCATTGTTTTCATAAATGAGTTCTCCTTGCTTATTTTGCGCTTTTTCCCCACCGTTGCTACAAGCCTACCCCTTGGCAGGGGAGAGGCTTCCTTCACTTAAACTACATTTTTTTGGCGGAACGGCGGCGGCGGGCGACGCCGGCAAGACCGGCCAGCCCCGTACCCATAAGCAGCATGGTGGCCGGCTCGGGAACGGGAGCAGTGGCGTTGTTCTCTGCTACGTAGCCTGCAACAAAGGTCGCCGCGGCGCCCGTGTAATCATTCCAGCCCCAATTATTGGCATTATATCTGCCGTCAAGGGCCATGCGGGGCTCGCGCGCATTGCCGTTTGGTTCCCCATTACCCCAATATTGGAAAGAAAACGGCTCGCTTGTGACCCATGACCATGCATTGGCTGCATACATCCCGCCAATGTAATACTCAACCAATTTTCCATCGGCCGGACCAAGCAAGCTGGTAATAAAGTTCTGTTCCTCCAGGGAGGTTATGGTGGCCAGATCCCATCCGGCGCCCCTGCTTTGCGTAGCCAGGCGCGCGTTGTCCCAGGAAATACTTCCTGAATCAACCACTTCATACTGATGGCCGTTGCTGCTCCATGTCATGGGGTTTGCACTGCAGACACCCGTTCCTCCAAGCATCACCCCCATGCCGATAACAGCCAAGGCCAAACCTTTTGCTATTACTTTTTTCATTTTTCTTCCCTCCAATTTGATTTTTTTAATACAATTGCTGCTGCTTACTTTTTCCTCGTACATCTCTGTTTGATGTTTACTATGCAAAAATAAGCCAAACATCGTTCCACCTGCCGAAACAGAAAAACCCGAAAGCCCGCATGGCCGGTTGCCTGCGGGCTGCTGAACTTTGCTATGGTTCGATTAACTATTTCGTTTCGGTCGTGGTGGTCGTGGTTTTGGTCCGCTTCTCCTGCATCAGGGGTTTTTCGGTCGTTGTCGAGGTTTTCCGAACCACCACCTTGTTGGCGATCATTTGATCGCCTTCCTGGGTGTAGTAAACCGTCACCGGCAGGCCGGACCTGACAGTCTCCATGGAGACGGGATTACCCATGTCGTCAACATAGGTTGTGCTTTTGGTGTAGGTGTATTTCGTCGGAGCTGTGCTGGTTTCCGATCGAACCACCAGGGTATCGGGGCTGACCTCGCTTATCGTTCCCATGGTTTCCGTTGTAACCGTTTTGACGGTCACCTCTGTCTGTTGAGCAAATGCCCCACATGGGGTAAGCAAAACTGCCAATGCAAATACCAGCGGCATCATTTTTTTCATAACGTTATCCTTTTTTGTGAAATTTGTGTAACTGTGCAGGTTGGTTAATCCGTGGTTGAACTTGGTACTGGACCGACTAAGCCGTTGTAACAAAATAAAATGTCCCCATCTGGCTTGTAAAACGGCGCTCTTTTCAGTACCCCCTTGAGGGGCATAAGGAGCCGTAACGAAATGGTTCAGAAAGCCGAGGTTATTTCGTAACGGCTCCTAACTATTTACTGGTTTCAGTCGTTGTCGTGGTGGTCTGCTCCTGGACCACCGGTTTTTCGGTCGTCGTTGTGGTTTTCCGAACCACGTCTTTTGAACCACAAGCCGCAATGGTGGCGGCGATCATCATGAGAAGTAATAAATAGGGAATAAAGATTCTTTTCTTTTTCATAGCGGTTAATCCTCTCTGTGAGCGAATGGTTAAAAAATGGGTTGTTACACCTTTTCTTTTGAATGAAGGGCAATAACTCTACTAATCGCCCATAACTTTTTCTATCTGGCCCAGCTTTTCTTGAACTTTTCCGTCAAGATTTTCGATTTTTCCTTTGGCCTCCATGTCGCGATTACCGACTACTTTGCCGACAGTCTCCTTGATCTTACCTTTTGCTTGGTGCATCTTGCCTTCCGCGTTGTCTTGAGTGCTTGATTTCAATTGGTCTTCCCCTCCTGTTTGATTTCGGTTGATGATTCTGTTGTGTTTTCCGGCTCGTTGCCCACGCTTGTTAGGAGCCGTTACGAAATAACATGGCCATGTCATTTTTTTGCAACGGCTTACGTCGTAAAAGTCGCGCACGAGTTTGGCGGCCAGGGCCAGCGCAAACTCCGTTCTCGATTCTTGCGACTGCGCAGCTAACTTTCTTCATAAGCTCATGAGCAAGAGGCATGCCGACAAGCAAATGCTGACGGAAACGAGAAATAAATCATTTATTAACATTGGATTACGCGAAACGGCGGGAACAGGGGAGAAGCTGACAGCAGGTATCCGGCCTCAATATGTGGCGGGATCCACATCATGCTGAGGGAGATGGAGAGGGGGTTCAGCAGGTAATCGGCATTCAGGAGTCAAGGGTGTTAGACCGTCATTCCGATAAATCCTGGATCAAGTCCAGGAGGAATCCAGTCAATCAGTTGGATGCCGGCTAAAAACTTGCCGGCATGACGGCAAAAATAAACGGTACTCTTATAACTTTGAAGTCCCTTGAAGTGAAAGGTTTTATCTGATCAGGAAGTACGTTGCCGGTCTCGTTGTTCAAGTTCCGCATTCAATGTGTTAAGCGTCGCCTGGGCCTCTTTGAGCACGGTAATATCTTCAAAGGTGATTATAGTGGACCCCAGTTTTAAGACAGCAGTTTAAGCTGTGCGCAATCATAAGGAATGAGAAACGATGAGCGAAGCGAAGAAGAGGAAGTTCCACACTCCAGAGTTCAAGGCGAAGGTAGGTCTGGAGGCATTGCGAGGGGTAATGACGATCAACGAGATTGGCCAGGAGTATAGTGTTCATCCTGTTACGGTCGGGCAGTGGAAGAAGGAAATTCAAGAGCAAGCAAAAACTATTTTTGAAGGAAAACGAGGCTCCAAGCCGATTGCCGCGCACCGGGAGCCGGAACTATTGTTCAGCGAAATTGGCAAGCTGAAGGTGGAACTGGACTGGTTGAAAAAAAAGTCCGGGATCAGCCGGTGATGATTCGGCAAGCCTGGATCGACAAAGGGGATGCGGTTCCAATGGTCCGGCAATGTGATCTGGCAGGAGTCTCTCGTGCCACGGTCTATGCGCAGCAAAAGCCCAAGCTGGTTGATGAAAGCTACCTGCTACTCAGTCACCTGATAGACGAAGAATACACGCGGCACCCGTTCTACGGCAGCCGAAAAATGGTGGTCTTTCTCAAGGCGGCAGGCCATACCGTCAATCGCAAACGGGTACAAGGCCTGATGCGGAAAATGGGGCTGGCCGGTATGGCGCCAGGCCCCAACACCAGCCGTCCGCACCCTGAGCACAAGGTTTATCCCTACCTGTTGCGCGGTGTTTTCGTGGTCAGGCCTGACCAGGTCTGGAGCACGGACATCACCTACATCCGGCTGGCCCATGGCTTTGCTTATCTGGTGGCGATTATCGACTGGTACTCGCGGCGGGT